>JAFGFZ010000132.1 GCA_016930815.1 Pirellulales bacterium
ACATTGATTATTATTCTGCTCACGGCTGTGCACTACCGTAGCATCCGCCAGGGTAGCCGTCTGCAGGTATTGCTAACGGTGTTGAAAGTATCTCCATTGATCCTATTATCAGCGATCGGCTTGTTTTTCCTAAGCTCGCCGAACCTGAGTTTTCGTAGTGAATTGCTGGCAGGAAAATCTCTCTTTGCCCTTCTAGCCGGTGGTGTGGCCGCAACCGTTTGGAGCTATGCAGGGTTCCCAAATATTCTGTACATGGCTGGCGAGATCAAGGAGCCTGGCCGGAACTTACCACGGGCTCTGATCGGTAGTTTGATCGCGGTGACCATGGTCTATGTCCTGGTAGCGCTGGCCACGGGCGCCTTGGTGCCTCAGGAGGTTTTGGTGACAAGCAGTGGTGGTTTTGTGAATCCTTTTAAATATCTGCCCTGGTTCGCTAGCATTGCGTCTGGATTTCTAGCCTTGGCGGCCTTCATCTCCATGGTGGGATGCGCCAATGCGTGTATTATGGTCCAGCCCCGTATCGAATATGCTATTGCGCGGGATGGTCTGTTCTTTGAAATATTTGGCAAATTGCATCCGCGGTACGGCACGCCGTCCAACTCGCTGCTGATCCAATCCGGTCTGGCTATCGTGATGATATTTGTTGGCGGCATCGAGGCACTGATGGGTTATTTCACTCTCTCTTATATCCTGCAGAACCTGCTTGTGTACTGCACGATCTTCTGGCTGCGGCGCCGTGCAGATTACCAGCCGACCTACAAAAGCCCTGCGTGGGCTCTCATGGCTTCTCTGGCCATTTTATTTCAGATCCTGTTGCTTTTCGGAACCTTTGAAGCCTTCCCCTCTCATGGAGCGTTGGCATCATTGGGCTTGGTTGTCACCGGATTGCCGGTTTATTTCTTCTTCAAGAGTTGACCCCTATTGCTATTTTCTGGATTCTTTGTGCGCGAATGCGTTTACGAACTTCTTAAAGACGTAGGCTTTCGCAATTGCAGAACTCGGCAGATATCGGTAGTCCCTGACGAAGAGATGTTTGGATAAGGGGTGGCTACTGGACTTTTGAGCCGATTGGGGCTTTCATAACATACTTTCCAAGGAGTGTGGTAATCGGTAAACTGTGTCCTTCCGGTAAGCCTGCATGTCCACAGAAAAGACTCCCGTCCCCTTTTTTCACCCGTCCCCTTTTTTCCGGGAGCTGATCATGGATTGCTGTATGTCGCACCGCCCCAACCACTGGCTCTGCGGGATTTTGGCCGTGATTGCCTCGGTCATGGCTGCATGGTTTCCTGAGAACCAATCCATGCCGGACGAAATCACGTGGGAGCCGATTGGACTGTCCGGCGGAGGTGGCATGTTCACTCCAGCGATCTCGCCACGGAATCCCAATTGGATGCTCGTCAATTGTGACATGAGCGGCGCCTATATTTCCAGGGATGGCGGCCATCATTGGCAGATGATCAACCACCGACAGTTACGCAGCGACACGCGCTGTCGGCCGGCCTTCCATCCGCAGGATCCGAAGGTCATTTTCGCATCTTCGGGCGGCCAACTCCGAGTCAGCCGGGATGGGGGACAGACCTTCTCTCCCATTGGCAACCTGACGTCCTCATTGCTGGGTGAAATTGCCATCGATCCATCGCACCCGGACCATATGCTTGTCGGCACGCGAGACGGCCGTTGTCACATGTCGCTCGACGCAGGGGTGACTTGGAAATTGTGCCCCGGCCCACGGGGCGAACTTTTGGGATGCCACTTCGACCAGACCCGTACCGGTACACGACTTGTTGCGGCAACGAACCAGGGAATCTGGCGATCCGATGACCAAGGGCGCAATTGGGCAGAGTGCACCAAGGGATTGCCCTGGAACCAACTCCAGGGATTTGACGGGGGTTCGAATTCCCGTAGCGGAACGATCAGGCTTTACTGCAGCATTCGCAGCAAGGAAGAACATGGGATCTTTTCGGGCGGGATCTATGTATCGGATGACCGGGGCGACACTTGGCGTTCGGCGATGGGGCAAGGCATCAATACGGAAACAGCCCAAGCGGACCAATGGGCCTACGGCCCAATCGCACAATACCATCAGATTCTCACGACCGATGTCAATCCTCTATTGGTCTACGCCATGAACACCAGCACTGGATTTCACCCGCCACACCACGAAACCGTGTACCGTAGTGAGGATGGCGGAAAAACATGGCGGGATGTTTACTTCATGGATCCTCGATTCAAACGTTACAACATTGCCCCGAATTATGTGTCGGCGTCCGTTGGTCAGAGTTTGAAAGGCGGAGACGCCCCATTTGGCGCGGCCATCTGCAAGTCTGATCCGGACCGCATCATTCTGACGCGTAGTGATTGCCATATCACGCACAATGGCGGCACAACCTGGTTCCATGGCGATACGTATCCGGCCCCTGGGCAAAAACCTCAACCCGGCAGTGCCTGGATATGCAACGGCCTGGTGGTTACGACCACCTGGCACTATTACATCGATCCGTGTGAATCCAATCGCCACTATATTGCATACACCGACCTCGGATTCGCCCGCTCGCTCGAGGCAGGCCGGACATGGATCTGGTGGGATAAGGACTCCTGGACCCCATGGCGCAACACATGCTATGAGATCGCCTTTGATCCGGCAGTCCCCGGTAAAATGTGGGGCGCGTTTTCCGACGTCCATGATATTCCGAACGACAACATTATTTCGGAGCGGCATCGCCACGATCGCCCTGGCGGCGTCTGCGAATCTCGCGATTTCGGAGCCACGTGGCAGTCGGTGGCGGAGGGTATCCCTGCCAGGCCCGTGACGTCCATTGTCCTCGATCCACGCAGCCCTCCGGGAAATCGCACTCTATACGCAGGTGTCTTCATGGAAGGGGTGTACCAGTCCATTGATGATGGCAAGACGTGGACTTTAAAGAAAAACGGACTGGGAGACCCAAGGAACATGCGTGTGTCTCGTGTGATTCTCCACCCAGACGGCACACTGTTCACAAGTATCTGTGCGATGCGGCCAGCCGCCGGCCAGCCACTGGGGCCCGAAGGAGTTGGCCTGTATCGTTCGCGCGATCAAGGGGAATCCTGGAAAAAAATCAACGAGGATCAGGCCTTTTTGTATCCGAAAGATTTTTCCGTCAACCAGGATGACAGCGACGATATCCTCCTGGGTGTGTGTGATGCGCAGTGGAACGATCATCAAGGAGGATTGTATCGCACGCAAAACGGTGGGAAAACATGGCGCCGCATCGGTCGGCAGGGTCCTCAAACCTTCGGTGGGTACTTCCACCCCAATCACGCGGATTGGATTTATATGACGCTGACCGAAGGAGCACCCGATGCCGGTCTCTGGCTGTCGCGCGATTATGGCCGGTCATGGGAGCCGTTCGAGAAACTGCCTTTTTCCAACATCCAGCGCGTCGTCTTTGATCCTGCCGATCCCGTGCGAATCTATGTGACAACCTTCGGAGGCAGTGTGTGGCGAGGCCCAGCGACACCCGACGGGCGGGGAATCGAACCATCGCGATAGCATCATGGATGCTCGCGTGACGATAGTCAATAATGAAGCGGTAATAGGCCCGTGCTTGAGCACGGGTGAACGGATTCAAAATGCATGCCTTTTTTATTTTACCCCCCGCCTCCTCCACGCCGCTGCCGGCG
>JAFGFZ010000133.1 GCA_016930815.1 Pirellulales bacterium
ACGGTACCGAAACCGTCATTCCAAATGCTCAGGTCAACACCATCGACGACCAGGTCCTGATTGAAATCACCGTCGGAGTACCTAGGTGGTATCGCCTCGAAGATATAATCCTCCACTTCACCGCCCATGGCCGGACCAGTGTAAGAATCAATTTTATTTTCGGCATAGCGGAACCGCGAATAAATGGGTCCAGCAGTCACCGTTGCGGGGACGGAGATCGTCAAATTGTTGATTCCCGCACTGAGCAAAACGTCGGTAAAGACCCGCTCCCCGGCATCATCCCAGCTGCCATTATTATTGAAGTCCATCCAACCCTGGAGATAGCCGTTCGCGGCATTCGCCGTTACCTGCACCTGCAAATCCGCCTTGCCAACAATCGGGCCAAGCAGCAGAATCCCATCCTCATCCGACAGGCCATTGGTGTCATCGCCATTGGCATTCGGACTGGGTTGACCATCCGGCTCCCCGTCGACGGACGATCCGAGATAGAAGGTGGGGAGGACCGGATGTCTGGCCCCATCCGCGGCCAGAGTCGTCGGATAGGGAGCAGGCAAATCACCAAAGTCAAAAGTGTTCGTGCCGCCAAATCCGAAATCATTGCCGGGGAATCCCACGCCAATATACAGATCGACCAGATAACTCCCATCGCCGTCCGGGCTGGTTTGCAACCATCCCGATCCGGCATGCACTCGAACCCGATATTGGCCTAATGCAAGCTTCTCAAAAAAGTACTCGCCTGCATTGTCCGTATATAACTTCGACTCATTCACATCGGGGATCCGGTCATTATCCGCATCGATGTACACCAACCAGTTGTTCAGGGGCGGTTCCCCTGGATCATGGATGCCATCCTCATCGAAATCATAATAAACCATGCCGAAGATGGATCCGAAACCGGAGTACATCGCGAAATCAAGGTCGCCGTTTGTCGCACCCGACTCGGTATAGATACGGTAAAAACCCTCAGACGGCTCGACCATGGTCCAGCCATCCTGGCCTTCCAGCATCAGCGTGTAATAACCTCTGCCCTCGAAACCCGGATCACCAGGCCCGAACGAGAGGCTATAGGAACCATCATCCGCGGAGACAGTGACGGGTTCAAATGGGTAATCGATACCTTCGTCGAACTTCTGATTGAAATTGATGTCATAGTATTGGAATATGCCGTCACCATTCGCGTCGATAAAAACGACGAAGTCCTGGGCACCCAATTCCCCAGGATCTTGCACGCCGTTCTGGTTGTAATCAGTGAAGACCGTCCCTTCAAAGATGATCTCGCTCGGAGTGTATAGGAAGTTCGCTTGCAGTTCGCGGTGTTCGAGCTCCGGTGTCATGGGAACATCCGGCAAGAGCGTGACCTCGTAGCTTTCGGTGAACAACGGATTGTTCGTGTTGATTACCGTCCCGGCGGGTGGCTCCTGGCGAATGGTATACGTCGTATATGGACCGTCTGGCCGCTCTGAATACGAATACGGCAGATCAAAATAGTAGTTGCCATCCGCGCCGGTGATGAAATATGGCTCGATGAAGTCGGCCACGCCATCACGGTTCGCGTCCACGATATTATGCACATCGTCGTTGTGCAGACCGTCTTTGTTGATATCGACGTAGATTTTTGCACCGGATGCGGCCGTCTCTCGTAAAGCGGCGCCATAGTCGCCAAATTCTGGTATATTGGGTATATAAATCGGTACAGCGGGTATATAGATCCCATCGACCATCAGCGGTTCGGTCGGGTCTCGAACGAACTCGCGACTATCGTAGTTGACGAGCCCATTGAAGTTGTAGTCAACCTTAACATTCCCTTCGCTATCGATCTCGTCGATGATATTGAGGCCGGCAACGCCCTGGATTCGCCCGCCCGGAGCCGCAGCAGGTCCGTAGGATGCGTATACCTCCGTGTAATCAATGCCGTAGAAAAAGACATCGACTTCGGCAAGGTGAATATCCTCCTCCGACCAGTTTTCGAATTCCAGGCTCCACGGCCCCGGCACGTTCCCCTCACTCCTTTCGCCCCAATGGCGATTTGTCGTGAACACCCACTTGGGAAATGTATCGGTCGGATTACCATCCGCATCTAGTGGAGTGATTGGGTCCAACGAAGAAGGCGGGATGGTGTAGGTCGTCAGGTCCGAGTGAACACCGTCCGGAGAGACTAATGTGATCCGCAGATTGTCACTTGCGTCGGCTGGCAACTCAGAGAATGCGATATGCACCTCAATCCATTCGATGGTCATCCCTTCGGGCGCGCCAAACCGAAAGGGATTGCCTCGTGTGTTGATTGGAATCTCCTCATCAAGTTCTTCTTCAGGGTCGGGCGGCGACCACCAAAAATTGAAGAATTCGATGAATTCATTGGCATTCGGGGGATTGCCCCCAAGGGCTCCGGGCACGAGGATGTCGGTCCCCTCAATCGTTGCCGCTGCTGGAATCAGACCCGCCGGGCCTGCAAAGGCATTCGGTCACGTGTCACATATTGTCCAGACCCGTTCCGGTAATGCCGAGTAACTGCTGGACCATGTCTGGGCAAGCTCAACTGCCAGCGCGGCATCGACCGCTCCATGACCATAATAATTGTGCGTGGTAAAACCCGCACCATTCAATAAAAAGTAATCTGTGGGCGGGTGCTGATCTTCAAACGGCGGGCCATCCGCGGGAACGGGTTTGCGAGCACTGCCCGAAAATGATGGATCAGGCTCAGCATACCGTTCACGTGTTTCCGGATCAAATGGCAAGCCATCCATATCGGTCCACGGATCGTAGAAGAGCGGATCCGCGTTCTGAATCCATCCGCCTTCGGACGGATTAATCTGCCGCGCTGATCGGGCCAGAATGTGTTCCACATCGCGGTAGGTCAAGTTGGGATTGGCTTCGAGCATCAAGGCGATGACGCCCGAAACGATGGGTGCTGCGGCCGATGTGCCGCCAAATGTTGACGTGTAATTAACGTCCGGGAAGTAATCGCGGCCGTCAGGATCATCTAAATAGCCTTTGGCGTTGTAGCCATCGTCGCCCATGAGGTCGGTCGTCAAGATGCCAGCATCCTCTCGGCCAGACGGGGCAACTACAAAGAGTGCCGGTCCACCTTCGGAGTAGTCTGTTAACTCGCCGGTACAGTCATAAGCACCAACGGCTATTGTGTATCGATGACTCGCATAGCCGTCATAGTTGACGCTATCGCCGCTTTCACCACCATTTCCCGCCGCCCAGACGTGAATTGTTCCAAGGCCGTCACGACCGAACGAGACCGAATCGATCAACGCCTGCAGAGCCAATGGTCCCGGCCCCATGACGGCACGCACATCGTCCGACGGTCCCCAACTGTTGTTGTAGATGTCGATACTTATGTAGTCGTTGTAGATGTCTGGCACCATTTCCCAGGTCAGGGCTTCGCTTTCAACCAGGTCGGTGACCGGCCCTGCTATAAGCCGAAGCCCGGCCAGGGCCGCATCGTAGGCGACGCCAGCGATTCCCAGGCCGTTATTTCCCGACGCCGCGGCAATTCCGGCGACAGACGTTCCGTGAAAATCCCCGTTCGCGGGATCCGCCATCGGATCGGAGTCGTTCCCATTAAAATCATGGCTCAGCGATGCGTTGTAATTCGGCGCGATGTCGCTGTGGGAGTATTGCAGCCCGTTATCGACGATGCCTATGACAACACCCTCCCCTGTGGCAATATCCCACGCAGGGACGACTCGGGCATCCGCTCCCCATGTGGCAAAGGTTGGAAATGGATCTGCCGGATTCACCTGCTGACC
>JAFGFZ010000134.1 GCA_016930815.1 Pirellulales bacterium
CAAGTGGAGGATACCGGGCTCGAACCGGTGACCTTTTGGCTGCCAGCCAAACGCTCTCCCAACTGAGCTAATCCCCCGAGTTGGTCCCAAGGGGCTTCGGTGGGCGGAGGCAATTCCATGGATGCGGTTGCCATATTCGCCAACCTATCCCATGTTATACCATTCCCCGTGTCATGGGCAACTGCAACTTGACGGATCTACGAGAAATGTCCAGATCGCCCTTGGGCCACCGCATGTTTGGATTGGCACAAATTGCCTTAGCTGTGGGGCTCCTTGTCTACCTCGTTCGGCAAGCAGTCCGGCACGAAGGCTTTGCCCGGCTCGTTCAGGAACCGAAGGATTGGCGGCTCTTGATGATTGCCTTCGTGGCAACCACGACGGCGGTTGCCCTATCGTTTATTCGGTGGTATCTGCTCATTCGGACTCTGGAGCTTCCCGTTCGGTTTCGCGAAGTCTTCCGGCTGGGATGCCTCGGTTACCTATTCAACTTCATCGCCCTGGGTAGTGTTGGCGGAGATCTTTTTAAGGCCTTCTTTCTTGCCCGGAATCAGCCTGGTCGGAGGACCGAAGCGGTGGCGACGGTTGTGATCGACCGCCTGGTTGGGCTGTATGCCCTGCTGTTGGTCTCTTGTGGAACGATTTGGTGGACGGATCTAGGCAATCGTGTTCGCGGAACCGTGGTTGCCGTTCTATGCGACGTGACGATTCTCTGCATGCTGTTGGGTGCGATCGGTTTCTGCCTGTTGCTTATTCCCGGCTTTACAGGTGGGCGAGCGACCACACTAGCCGGCCATCTACCGGCAATTGGGCATCATGTTGTCCGGCTCATCGAGACAATCAGGATCTATCGGCGTCGATTGCCGGCCGTTTTCGTGGCAGCTGCCATGAGTCTGGGTGTCCATTCCCTGTTGGTCCTTGCCGTTTATTGCATTGCCGTTGGATTGCCAGGCGATGTGCCATCCCTCGGTGAACACTTCTTTATCGTCCCCCTCAGCATGGTGGCTGCGGCAATTCCGATCACGCCCAATGGCCTTGGGACCTTCGAAGGAACGCTCGAGATCCTTTATCGAATCGTGCCAGCAATCGTTCCGGTCCAACCTGGGACCGGAACGCTCGTGGCGCTGGGCTATCGGCTTACCACACTCGGTGCGGCCGCAATCGGCGCGGTTTCCTATTTCACGTCCCGACAGGAAGTCGATGCCATGATCCACGATGCCGAGAAACTGTCCGATGCGGTATCGCCCGGAGGGCATCAAGATGCAACTCCATTCCGGTGATGCATGAGCGTATTCCGGCGAACCAAAGCGCCTAATGAGGACGGACCGGTAACTCGTAACAGGCGACTTCTTCCGCGTTGCGGACCAGCAGGTATTTTCCAGAGATCGCCGGATAATTCCAGACTTTTCCACCACCGTGGATCGCTTGAAACTGGGCGAGTACTCGATGTGCGTCGGGGGTTGCCTGGACAAGGACAACTTCTCCCGTTCGTTCGGTGGTGACAAGAAGTAGATCTTCCATGGCGAGAACTTGCCCATGCCCGTAGCGCCCTTGTTTCCATCGTTTCTTTCCAGTCTCGAGTTCAATGCATTGCAAAATACCCCCGTCCAGTCCATAGACATACTTGTCGAGTCGGATGGCGTTGGTCATTTTGGTTCGCATCACCAATTTCCGCCAAATGATTTTCGTGGAGAATTGGCCATTCGCAGTTTTGGTGACATGCAGAAGTTCGGATGGAACATTGTAACCCTTGCATAGCAGGATACGATCCTTGTCCACGGGGATAGGATTTGAACACGTTGCATCGGCACCGCTATTTCCCGGCCACGGGTGTTCCCAAAGGACGGTCCCGTCTTCGGCGCGGTGGGCGGTTACCCAGTTTTCATTGACGCAGACAATCTGACGTATACCGGCGAGCGTGGTGAGGACGGGTGTTGCATAGCTTGATTGGCGGTCGCCGCCGGACCAGGCGACTTCACCGGTTTCCATATCATAGGCAATGAGCGATTTTCCTTTGGGACCACCGACGCTGACAACCACGTTATGATCCACGATCAAAGGCGAGCCGCTCTTGCCCCAAAGAATGAGTTCGCCGCCATTTTCCGTGATGGTGTCGTGGGACCAAAGGATTTCGCCAGTCCTGGCATCGAGGCAATTCAATCGCCCGGTGGCTCCATGGGTGAATACCCTGCCGTTGTGGATGGTGGGTGTTGCTCGCGGGCCCGGGCCTCCCATGCGACCAGACAGGTGGCTTGGATCGAAACGGATCTTATCGCGATGCGTCCACACGATCTTGCCGTCGATTAGCTGGCGGCAGACCACCATTTCATTCTCGCTTCGCTGTTCTTGGGTCACTGCATAGGCCCCGACAATCGCGAAACCGGACCAGCCTGCGCCGATCGTGTCCTGCCAGATCTTGCGAGGAGGATGACTTTCCCAATCCGGATCGAGGGAACTATTGGGAATGACGCCGTTCCCATTCGGCCCGAGGAATCTCGGGTAGTCGAAAGCGGATGGTTGCCACTTGGCAATTTCACTCTCCTGGTCGGGGACTTGGAGTCGTAAATCGGCGGGGGGTGTCCACCGCCATTCGAATCCAATAAATTCCAGGTTCCCATCCAATTTCATGCGAACGCATCCACAGAACCCGGCATAAAGAACAAATGGTGCTAGCAGGATGATCCAGCGCATCGGGCGTGTTTTCGCAACATGAAAAGCAAACCAGATCGTCCATAGAATCAGTACGACACCGAGCGTGATGGCACATTGGGAGTATTTAAGGTCCTCGGTCTGATTGGATTGGATGATCCATCCAACAATGGCCACCGCGGTGATCAGGACCAGGACTGGGAACCAGGCGATCCAGGCACGGTGGTGCGTGCCAGGACCGGGAGGTGGATTTTTCTTATTTGTTGGCATGGAATGGATCATATCGGCACGTCAACATGTTCCACAACGCAAATCTGAAAACCGGCACTTCAAGCCTATCCGAAAATCCGTCCGCCCCAATCCCATTCCCGGCAAGCGGGGGGAGAGGGGTTGGTTTTGGGGTGGACTCTTAGCCAACAATCGGTCCGCGGCCGGGCCTTAATAAGGAAGAAGCGAAAACGATGGATTGCGCCAAGGTACCATCCAGGCAAAGTTGATCACAAGTGCAGCAGCTACTCCCGCACCCTGGTCTGATGAAGACATCTAAATCATTACCAGCTATTTTGTTGCGCCAACAACGAACGAAAGATAATCAATTCACTATCGAAATGGTATTGTGAATAAGGATTACCACGGAGGGACCAGGTCGCTTGCGATCAGCGCGTCGGCCAGTTACAACCATTGGAAGTTCCAGCGAGGGAGAAGAGAATTTGCCGATCCATCCACCCACACCGCATGCGTCCCATTTCAGCTGCGATTTAACGGGCCG
The DNA here is from genome assembly GCA_016930815.1 of Pirellulales bacterium. Classification (GTDB taxonomy): domain Bacteria; phylum Planctomycetota; class Planctomycetia; order Pirellulales; family Lacipirellulaceae; genus JAFGFZ01. The sequence goes on from JAFGFZ010000134.1 coordinate 3,416, forward strand.
GTCGGCGGTCGTTACGGGGGCGTCGAGTGGTATTGGGCGAGCGATTGCCCTGGCGCTGGCGGCCGCCGGCGCGGATATCCTCGTCCATGCCAGGTCGAATCAACAGGCCCTTGAAGAGATTGCGGAATGGATCGGTCAGCTTGGCCGCACATCCATGCGGGTGCTGCACGATTTGAACACCAGAGCCGAACAAGATGCCTTAGTCGACACGGCGTGGAAGTGGCGGCCAATCGATATCTGGATCAACAATGCGGGTGTCGATATTCTGACTGGCGAAATCGCGCAACTTGCGTTTGACGAAAAACTGACCCAATTATGGCAAGTGGATGTCGAAAGTACGATACGCCTATCCCGGTCCGTTGGTGCGCGGATGCGAGAGCGGGGCCATGGTGTTCTAATCAATATGGGTTGGGACCAGGCGCTCTGCGGCATGGCTGGTGACAGCGGCGAGATGTTCGCCGCGGCAAAAGGCGCGGTCATGAACTTTACTCTAAGTCTGGCCAAGTCGCTGGCCCCGCAGGTGCGCGTCCTATGCATCGCACCAGGATGGATTCGCACGAAATGGGGTGAACATGCATCGGAAGACTGGCAAATTCGTGCAGAGAGCGAATCGCTCCTTGGTCGCTGGGGAACTCCGGAAGATGTCGCTCGTGTTGTCCGGTTTCTTGCTTCCGAGGATGCTGCTTTCCTCAATGGACAAATCATCCAGATCAATGGCGGCCGAGCTTGATGGCCTAGGGACGTTGCAAAACCTGCCCATCGCTCCAGATTCCCCAAGTTCCCATCCTCGTAACCCGTTTTTTAAACGCCCTCGAATGACCTTACGCCCATCTTTGACATTCCTGGATCCTATTTGATCCGCCCATTTTCTGGTACGCCAACCATGCCTCATGAACACATCCTATTCGTGACGGGCCGCCTGGCGGAGAAGTCGCTTCGTGCGGTTGTCGAACGATTGGCAACTGAAGTTGATTTTACATATTCGATCGATGTGTTGCCCATCACCATTGCTGCCTTCATGACTCCAGGATGGATAGCGGACCACATCTCGATGCAGCCGGGTCGGAATATTCATCGCATTATTCTGCCCGGGTATTGCCTGGGCGACTTGGCACCGATCCTGGATGTCGCGCATGTTCCCGTGGAACGGGGTCCCAGGGATCTGCGCCAACTTCCATCGTTTTTCCACCGGCAGGCGCGCGAGGAATCGTTTGGCCAGTATGCCATCGAAATATTCGCCGAAATCAACCACTGCCCGCGGCTTTCCCTCGATGATATTCTCGCCGCGGCACGGGAACTCGCCGCGGATGGGGCGGATGTGATTGATGTCGGATGTGAGCCAGGGGGACCCTGGTTGGGTATCGCCGATGCCGTGCGGGCATTGCGGGATGCCGGCTATCGTGTTTCGATCGATAGCCTGGATAGAACCGAGATCCAACTGGCCGTGGCAGCGGGAGTGGAAATCGTCTTGTCCGTCAATCGCTCGAATTGCGATGCGGCTGCTGACTGGGGCACCGAAGTCGTCGCGATCCCGGATTTCCCAGCGACATTGGATGGACTTGAGGAAACAATCCGGATTCTGGATTCCGCGGCCGTGCCATTTCGTATTGATCCGGTTCTCGAACCGATCGGATTCGGATTCGCCGCCAGCTTGGGGCGTTATCTTCATGTGCGCCAACGTTACCCCGACGCCGCCATGCTCATGGGAATCGGGAATCTGACCGAACTGACGGATGTCGATTCGGCCGGTATCAATGTCCTGCTGCTTGGTATATGTCAAGAACTCGATATCCGTAGCGTGTTGACGACCCAGGTCATCAACTGGGCCAGGACAAGTGTTCGCGAGTGCGATCTTGCCAGGCGGCTTGTCCATTATGCGGTCTCGGAACGGATCTTGCCGAAGCATGTCGAACCGCGTCTGGTGGTGCTCCGGGATACCGAGATCGCCGAGTATTCGGCTGAGGAGTTGGACGAACTGGCCGGAAATATTCGTGACCGGAACCATCGCATTTTCGCAAGCGGAGGGACATTGCATATCATCCGGGCTGGGATGCATCTGGAAGATCGGGATCCGTTCCAATTATTCAAGGCGCTCGTGGAATCCGAACAAGGCGGCCAGCCACCGCCCAATTTCGACCTGGAACATGCGTTTTACCTCGGTTACGAACTCTGCAAGGCAAAGATCGCTCAAAAACTCGGTAAACAGTACAACCAGGACGAATCGCTGGATTGGGGATATCTTACAAATGGCAGGTTCTTCAACAATGGCAATTCAATTTCCACTCGTGGAACCGCTCGTGGGTAAAACATCCGACGAGGTCTTTGGTTGTCTTAGCCGGCTACCGCATGTGATCTTCTTGGATAGTGCCTTGGCTGACAAGGAGCTTGGTCGCTATTCGTTTGTAGCAGCCGATCCATATCGATGGATCGAGCGGCCCGTGAGGGATGACCAAGATGCACTCGCCGAGTTCGAGGATTTTAAGACCGTCTTTCAATCCGACTGGATCCGTGATTTACCCCCATTTCAAGGTGGTCTGGCCGGATTGTTTGGGTACGAGATGGCACGGGGCATCGAACGGATTCCGGCAGCGCGGTACGACGAATTCCAGATCCCTGCCTTGGCGGTCGGACTGTACGATGTGGTGATTGGATTTGATCACATGACCAATGACGCATGGATCATTTCCCAGGGATTCCCCGAATGCGAACCACGGGCACGGCGGCACCGAGCTGCGGCCCGGCTCCAATGGTTCCGAAAACAACTGATTTCCCGCGGCAGTTCGGCCGGAAATGGCGGGCAAGGCGGGTTTCGCCCCGCGTTGAATCGTTCGGAGTGTACGCCAGGCACGCTTGCCAAAATGGATCTATGCCCCCAGTTCCCTGCCGGGCAGATCCCCGGATTGACGAGCAATTTTTCGCGCGATGCCTATTTCCGGGCCGTCGAACGCACGATCGATTGGATCTACGCTGGTGACATATTTCAGGCCAATATTTCGCAACGGCTCCTCCACCCTGCGATCGATGATTCGATTCCGCTCTACATGCGACTTCGCCAGTGCAATGCGGCTCCGTTCGCTGGCTATTTCGACGCTGGCGCGTTCCAGGTGATCAGTGCCTCACCAGAGCGGTTCTTATGTGTCCGTGCTGGTCGGGTTCAAACCCGGCCAATCAAGGGGACTCGACCGCGGACCATGCAGCCGGAAGCCGACCTCTTCGCTGGCAATGAACTTCGACAGAATGAAAAGGATCGGGCCGAAAATGTCATGATTGTTGACCTGCTCCGAAATGACCTCTCCCGAGTCTGTCAACCCGATAGTGTCCGTGTGACACAACTGTGCGAACTGGAAAACTATGCGTATGTGCAGCATCTGGTTTCCAGTGTGGAAGGAGATTTGCGGGCGGAAAACACGCCACTGGATCTGTTGCGAGCCAGTTTCCCAGGCGGATCCATCACCGGCGCGCCGAAGATCCGAGCCATGGAGATTATCGCGGAGCTCGAACCGACCGCGCGTGGGGCTTACTGCGGTGCTCTTGGTTATATCGGGCCGGGGTATCAGATGGATACCAGCATTCTGATTCGCACAATCACGGCTGCCCGCGGCTGGTGGCAAATTCCCGTTGGGGGTGGCATTGTCGCCCAGTCCGATCCCCGATTGGAATATGAAGAGACATGGCACAAAGCAGAAGGAATGCTGCGAGCGATCGGCGGCGCCATGGGTCAAGGCAGCTTCGGCTCCAGCGGCGTGCTGCCATTGGCTTCCGATACAGGGTAGAGCGCGTTCTGTTTCTTCAGATTTGCGATCAGGCCGGCCATCATGCGGCGGAGTTCATCCGGATGGGAAGGGGCAAGATTGTTCGACTCGAAGGGATCTTCGGCAAGGTTGTAGAGTTGGTAGTGCGAGTTTTCGGAGGCCGAGGATGGGAAGAAGTGATAGATGACTTTCCAGTCCCCGTGCCGGTAGCAGGTGAAATAATCACTCCGATGCGGTGAGTGCGGGTAATGCATCAAGAACGTCTCCTCGCGGGTTGCGTCGGGGCTGCCTGTCAGAAGTAGATCAAGCCGCGAGCCGTCGATGATTTGGCCCGGTGGTGAGGGAATGCCAGAGAGGGCGAGAATCGTCGGAAAAAGGTCGTAAATGGCGGCCTGCTGGTGCTGGATGGCACTGATGGCGACCGGGAGACGCGCTTGATGCGGATTGCTCTTATCCGACTTCGCCCAGGCGGCAATCATGGGGACCCGCATGCCACCCTCGTAATGCGAGCCCTTCTTACCACGCAACGGAGCGGCGCAGGCAACCGCGTGCGGATCTCCAAGGGGGGCGTCGGTCCCATTGTCGCCTAGGAAGAAAATGAGGGTGTTCTCCGCGACGCCGAGAGATTCCAGGTGGTCCAGAATGTCGCCAAGCGACTTGTCCATGCCTTCGATCAAGGTCGCAAAAGCCTGGGCGGGTGCCGGCTTCCCGGAGGTCTTGTAGTTCGAAGCGAACCGAGGATCGGATTGGAACGGCGCGTGCACGGCGTAGTGCGAAAGATAAAGGAAGAAGGGCTTGCCAGCTTCAACAGCATCGGTAAGGTGCGACCTGGCCTCGATCGTAAGTGCCTCGGTAAGAAACGTCTCGGTGCCATGATACTTCTCCAAATTCGGCACGGCACTGGGCGCCCTCTCCGGACCATGGCCATAGTTTTTCCTGCCATAGTAGCTGGCAGGTGCTCCGAACGAACTACCGGCGACATTGATATCAAAACCAAGGTTTTTGGGTTCGGCACCTTCGGATAGGCTAGGTCCGAAGTGGCCTTTTCCAATGTGAATTGTCCGATATCCGGCTCCTTGCAGGAGTCTAGGCAAAGTAACGTCGCCTTGGGTCAAGCCCGTCCAGTTCCATTGCGGTGGTCCGAATGGGCCGCGGTTGTCCCTCTCTGGATTGATCCAGTTCGTCGTGTGGTGCCGCGCCGCGTTTTGCCCCGTCATGATGGAAATGCGGGTCGGCGAACAGACACTCATCGCGTAGAAGTTACTGAATCGAATTCCCCGAGCTGCCAGTCGCTCCATGCTCGGAGTACGATAGAAGTCATTGAGGGGATACCGCTTCGGTTTGCCCGTCTCGTCGGTCAGAAACGGCACGGAGGTGTCCATGACACCC
>JAFGFZ010000135.1 GCA_016930815.1 Pirellulales bacterium
CAGGTTATGTTCGGTTGTTTTGCCAAATCCGATACCCGGATCGATGCAGATGCGGCCGTGTTCAATCCCAGCATTCAAGCAAGCGTCCCGCCGCTGGACGAGGTATTCGTAAATATCTTCAACCACATCACGGTATACGGGATGGTCCTGCATCGTCTGCGGAGTGCCCTGCATGTGCATCACGCAAAGGCCGGCGCCGGTGGCGGCAGCGAGCGGGATCATGGCGGGATCGCCTTGTAAACCAGTGACATCGTTGATGATTTCCGCACCGGCATCGAGGGCAGCTCGGGCCACTTCGGCCTTGCTCGTGTCGATGGAAATCGGCCGATCCGTTTCCTGAGTGAGCCGCTGGACGACTGGCACGACGCGTCGGAGTTCTTCGTCCAGCGCGACGGGTTGGGAATACGGCCGCGTACTTTCCCCACCGATATCGAGGAGGTCGGCTCCATCGGCAACCAGATGCAGGCCATGGTCTACCGCGGCGCCCGGATCCGAGAAACATCCGCCGTCCGAAAAGCTGTCGGGCGTCACATTGATGACCCCCATCAAGCGCGGCCTGGCGGAGAACGTAAGCGACTGGGAACGGAGTTTCCAAGAGGTGGCTCGTTGGGCAGAACAACGGGTCCACGGATGGCCGGAGGTAAGGAAAGGAATCGCCTGCATCGTGTGCCACCGTGCTTTCAACCTGAATCTACCATGGTTCTTCCATGGCCGCCACGATTTGCTTGGCTAATCGTTGGATTGCCTGCTGCTGGCTGACGGCAACCGACTGGCCGGCTTCCGGGATCAGCCGTGCCGACTGGCCAATTCCTAGTGCGTCACCCGGCCAATCGAACACTTGGGGCTCCCGGATCGGCTCCCGGCGACGGTTTAGCCACGACACATTGACTTGAAGGTTCATATCCAATTCCCGCGGCGCATCATAGAAATCCTCGACAACCACCCGTTTCGTATCCGATGTAATCCGGCCTGAAAGAACGCTATCGGCATCCGACGTGCTAACCACCTTGTAGGGTGTGTTGAGTTCGATTTCCTTGACCACAGCCTCCGTTAGCCGCTCGGCAAGATCTGGACGGAAGCTATCCGATTCAAAGACAGGCACATAGACGGTGGTGACATCCGGGGCATAGAGTGATCGGGCGCCGACGCGGTAGGTCGCGCAGCCGCCGGGACCTAGAATCCAGGGCAGTGCCACGAACCAAAAAAACCACCGATTGGATACCGTTTGCAACATGGCCTGTTATCTTATCGCAGGACGGATTGATCGGCTGTCTTTATATTCATTTCAGTGCGTTCTCGATCTTCTGGGAACATCTCGATCAACCAGCTCAACCGTTCAGGAGGTGAATCCGGCCGCCCGCTAATTTCGGCGAGGCGGTCTTGGGCGGATTGACCCATTTTTGTCGATGGGAAATTATTCGCCACCCGCGCGTAATAAAATCGGGCCGCGCCAAAATGGTCACTTTTGTCATAGTACTGGGCCATATGCCAGTCGCGGAGGGCCCGGTGATGGGCGATTTGCGCGGCAATGACATCGACCCGCTGGCGATCCTCTTCATCCAACTGCGCACCAAACTGCAATTTGAGCTGCTTGATGAGTTGCTCGGCTTCTTCGAGCGGCGCGGGATCGTACTCGGGGCCCTGGTACTTGCGAATCTTGCACTGGAGTCCCAAAAGATGCGCCATCAACTGATGTTCGCTCTTGGGGTATTCGCGCCTCAAAATTCCAAAATGATAGTCCGCATCTTCATAGCGCCCGCGTGAGAAATGGGACGTTGCCGTCGCCATCAAGGCTTCGTCCGACCAGGGTCCTGTCGGATCGTTCATGCGAATATTGTCATAGATTTTCAGTGCTCGGCCATGGGTATCGAATCTGGGCCGCGTCTTATCGAAAAGGTTCGGGGTGGTGGGCCATTCAGGATCCTGCTCGGCCGTTTGCTGCCAGTAGCGGGCGATCATCCACTGGCGGGAAATTGCTGTGTCCAGGAATTTCGAACCCGAATATTTTTTAACGAAGGCTTCGTAGGCATCGTTCGCATCATCGTACTTATCAGCAAAGAAATACCCTTCACCCACCATGAACATGGCCTCTTCTTGCAAGTCGGAGCCAGGCCATCGATCGGCCGCCTTCTGAAACATTTTTGCCGCAGAGACATACTTTTTTTGGCCGTAAAGCTTATGAGCTTCCGTAAACATATCCCGCGCGGCATCGGCGTTGGGCCCTTGCCCGATCGCCGTCTTGAATTTGCTGTAGGCTTCTTCCGGGACCACGCTCCCCAGCAGGGAATCCTTTTTGGATTCATCATGGCCAATCGGAGCCACCGGATCGCTGATTGGCCGGCCGTTGTCGTCGAAAAATCCTGGAACACCGTGGACACGAAATCCCTCGCCAACTACAAACTCCGCCCGGGACTTGTTCTCATTCCACCATTTGGGTGACCCCGGGCCGCTGTAGGTTCCGTTCGGATTGCGAACAAGGTGTTCGGGGGGCCGGGAGAGACCCGTGCAACCCATTAAGAAGGCAAGGGCCGTCAGTGCGATCGGGGCAATCAATAATCGGTATAAGGCCATGCGATGGGACTTCCATGTCCAAGACAAGGTAGGGAAGTGATGATTTTCCTACTTCAAAAAAGGGTGCCCAGGTATGCGTGCATTCGTAATTTGTGGCCAACCAGGTGCGTCAGGTAGTGATTCAGCACGGCTCTGGCTTCGCCGTAAACCGCGCGATTCAAAGTGATTTCCTGCCAAGTCTGGTCGTTGGTAGCAAATGCGCCTAGCATGGCAATCACCGCTTCGGAAACGGAAATAACATGCCGTTTCCCATGACGGCATTTTGAACACAACACACCACCTTCAATCGGACCGAATGGAACACGTCGCGTCTTGGCAAGGGTCGTACCACATTCAACGCATCGGTCCAAAAGTGGCATATGGCCCAAGAGCCGCAAGGTCGCCAATTCAAACCGCAACGTCAACCGTTCGACGGGACCGCCGTCCGCCAAGGCACTGAGTGTCGTATCCGCCAAATCGAAAAAGGGAGGATGAGGATCGTAATCGTCCGTGAGTTCGTGCATGAGCTCCGCGACATAATAGGCCGCGTAAAGGCTTGCCAGGTCGCTCCCAGCCGGCCGGAACCGGCGGACCAGCTTCGCCTCGGTCAGCAGATCGAGCGCATCGGACGATTTCCGGAGGAACACTATGCGACAGAGGGCCAAGAGGTCAAGGGCAGCCTCAAAGGGCCCCTTCGGACGGCGCCCTCCCTTCGCTAAAGCGCGCAGCTTACCAAATTCCTTTGAAAAGAGTGTCACAACACAGCTCGTTTCACTGAAATCAATCACGCGGAGGACGAGAGCCGTGGCCTTCTCGCTGGGCATGGCGGCTGGCGGTCAGTGAGGGATGGTGGATTGGGAAGACAGACTACGCTGCCATCATGGATACTTCCATTGAAAACTCGAACGCGGCCGGAAACTGAAGCCAAATCCAAAATTCGAAGGACGTAATCCCAACGCGCGCCAAGCCGGCAATCCGGAAGGGCTTGCAAACATGCGCGCACCACGCGCGCATGTTACAGACGAAGACTCCAAAACAACGACGAGGATCGATTTCCATCATCCGTTGGCGACTCTCAGTTCCCTATCCAGCCGTTCAATTCGAACACGCTCGATACGCCGGCGCGTTGCTTCAAGAACGGTGAATCGAACCCGTTTATTCCATTCCAGTACTTCTCCCCGGTGCGGGATATGTCCAAGTTCCGTGAATACAAATCCGGCAATCGTGTCGAAATCGCCATCATCGGGCAGGTCCAGCTGAACCAGTTCGTTGATTTCATCGACATGCGCCCGGCCAAGAGCTTCCCAAGTTTGTCCATCGATCTTCTCAATTTCAACAACCGCAGCTTCATCATATTCGTCAATGATTTCGCCCACGATTTCTTCGAGGACATCCTCGATGGTTACCAGGCCAGCCACACCGCCATATTCATCGAGTACGATGGCGATATGCGTGTGCATCTGTTGAAACATTTCCAAGAGATCATCGACGGCTTTGGTTTCGGGGATAAATTCCGGCCGTCGCATGATTTCGCGAAGTGGCCTCGGTTTTTCACCGGAGGATTTTTTGTTCAGTTCGTGTAGCAGGTCCTTGCTGTAGAGAATGCCAACGATATCATCCCGGTTTTTTTCGTAGACTGGCGTGCGCGTATGACCCGATTTGATGACATCCGTGATCAGATCGTCCCACGGCATATCAATCTGAACCATGTGCATATCCGTTCGCGGGATCATGATCTCGGCAACATCCGCATCCCTCAGTTCCATCACCCCCTCGATCATTTCCCGAGCTTCTTCTTCCAAGAGCCCTTCGCGGTGCCCCTCGGTGACGATCGTACGAATTTCCTCCTCGAACATATCCTCACTGGGCGATTCCACTTGGCGGCCGGTGACGCGATGGAGAACGACATCCACCACGTTCGCTCCCCAGATGAGCGGAGCGACAAGAATCGTCGCGAATTTCCATATCTGCCAGGTATGGTAGAGGAAGAACTCTGCCGAGAGCCGGGTAATCGCCCAGGGCAGCCAAATCTTGAATGCCGGCAGGACAATACCCAGTGCAAGAGTCCCAAGGATGAACGCACTCCAACCGATCTGGGGTGGGCAACCGGCTCGGATCCACGCCCATCCGACCGCGCTGGTGATGGCCACTGTCGCGGTCAACAGCGAAAGCATCTCCATGGCAAGGGCAATATCCTCATGCCGGCGGAGGATCTCACCAAATCGGCCCTGGTCCTTATAACGATTGCAGATTTCCTGCAAATCGCTCCGGGAAAAGTGCCGCAGGGATCGGGCGCCCACCTCGGTGAAGCAGGTCGCTACGAGGCTGCCAATGGTCAGCCAAAACAGGCTGTCCTGAGTCACGGTGAATCATCTCCTGGGATTTGATGGATGGGTGTCACTCACGATTCGGTGCCTGATTTTGTCCTTGCATCACTCGCATATACCGTTGTTCGGCATCCTGCATTCTTCTGAGTTCTTGCGAGGATCTGTCATTATATCCAACCAAGTGCAACGCACCATGAATGACATAGAGCAAGATCTCATTCTGGAGCGTTTGGTGATATTCCATTGCGTTTCGCTGAGCAGTTTCTGCGCTCACAACGATTTCGCCTTCCAGGTGTGAATCCAGCCCTTCGAAGACAAACGTCAGGACATCTGTCGGATAGTCATGCTGAAGGTACTGGCGGTTGAGCTGGTGGATTGTTGGATCGTCGACAATCGCCACGCTGATTTCCCCGGTTGTGTAACCGGCGTCCGATAAAACATATCGCACGGCCTGGATCATCTGATCCGTAGCCACGTTGACTGCCGACTGCCGATCGGCAATCTCCACAACAAGGGGCAAAACATCCTCTGGCGATGGGAAATTCATGCGGTCTCTGGTTCCGGGTACTTGACGCGTCCGTGATAAACGGCGATCAACGACTTCGCCAGGCTCTCTTCGACCCGGTGGATTTCGGAGAGTGTGATACCACATTCGTTCAGTTGCCCGTCTTCCAACCGTTTCATGGTAATATCGTGGACCAGGCTTTCAATCCGAGACGGTGTCGGTTCGGCAAGAACCCGGCTGGCGCCCTCGACGGCGTCGGCGATCATCAGGACGGCGACTTCCTTGGTCTGCGGTTTGGGGCCAGGATATCGGAATGTGCTTTCGTCGATTTCCTCACCCCCCTCGTTGATCCGCTGCTGACTCGCCTGGCGATAGAAGAATTCGACGAGGGTTGTACCGTGGTGTTGTTGGATAAAGTTGATCACTGCCTCAGGCAATCGATGTTGGCGGGCGAGGTCGGCGCCATCCTTGACATGAGCGATGATCACCAGCGTGCTCATTGCCGGCACGAGGGATTCATGGCGGTTGTCGCCCTGGGACTGGTTCTCGATGAAGTAGCCCGGTTTGAGCATCTTGCCAATGTCATGGAAGTAGGCGCCGACGCGGACCAGGAGCCCACGAGCACCAATGGCTTCGGCTGCATTTTCAGCCAGGGAGGCGATGGTGATGGAATGGTTGTAGGTACCCGGTGCTCGGCGAATGAGTTCCTGGAGGAGTGGGTGGGCCGGATCCCCTAACTCGATGAGGCTAATATCGGTTTGAACACCGAATATCCATTCCACGAAAGGTAACAGGCATGTCATGAGGGAACCGGCAATAACAGCCCAAAGGGCAAGGCGCGCACTCTGCACAAGCACGGTCGGATAGATCGGCAGGCCAGCCAATGTGTTGACACCCAGCGAGGTAAAAAAAACGACGATGGCTGCAACGAATCCAACAATCAGCAATTTACTCCGGCTGCGAATTCGGCCTAGAACGAGAATGGCACCGGCCGTGGCCGCCATGAGGATGAGAATATCGTTCAGCGTTTGGCCAACCGCAACGATAAAGATGATCGCGACAGCTGTCGAGAGCAGAAAGGCGAGTTCTTGCCGATAAGCGATCGCGGCTGTCATGCCAAATATTAAAATCGGCATCAGTTCAGCCTGCCAGCCTCGGACCGTGTCAGCTAAAAGGATGGCAATACCGACGCTCGTGACAATAAGCCCCAGTAAGGTTACTAGGCTCCGCATCGAGTGGAGAATGGACCGATCGCGGGAATAAACATAGCAACCGCAAAGCGCGGCAAGCGCCGCGTACAAACCGATGACGGCCAGACTCCGATTGATATTTGAAATCCATGTCCGCTGGGACAGGAAGGATTCATACTCCAATTCAAGTAACTGGATGGATTCCTCGTCCAATGGTTCATTGGCAAGGGCAAGTACGTTGTCGGACGTTGCTTCTGACGCATATTTCCGGAGGATAGGTTGGACTTCTTTCTCGGCTTTATCTTGCGCGTCACGAGTCGCCTCGACATCCAATGTCAAAGTGCTCGGCAACCGGTCTCGCAGCCATCGATGGGCTGCATCCGCCAATTCCTGCGTCAACATCTTGGCTCGGAAATCGGCCTGCAGCCGTTTCATGACCGGTTCAATGAGAACTTCCTCAATGGCAACATCACGGATATCGGTCGACAGACGCGGGCGGACGGCGATGAACTGATAATTGGCCTCATGATCGGGCGGGAGGGCATTCAACAGACCAGTTTGGCGGAGACGTTTGAGCGCGTCATCCAGGGCAACCTGAAATACTTCCTTGGCATTCTCCCGGCTCAATTGCTCTTTGAACAGGGTGAACTGCTGTTCTGGACTTGGATTGCTATCATCACCGGGTGGTTTCTCGAATGGCTTCCAGATCGCGGCATCGACCTTGGATAACGACTCCGCACCAAGGAGGATTTCAACATTGTGCCAAAGTTCAGCAAACCGTTGATCCAACACCTCCGGATCATGTACGAAAACGGCATGCGCTCGGCTGCGGGCCCGCTTCCTGGCCTCGCGCGTCTTCTCCTGATCGATTTGGGTGAATGGCGTCCG
>JAFGFZ010000136.1 GCA_016930815.1 Pirellulales bacterium
GCCTAGTGCGTCGGGTGCCTTGAATGACGCGTGGCTACCAGCCGCCACCGCCGCCGCCACCCCCTCCACCGCCGGAGCACCCACCCCCACCAGCCCCTCCGCCCGAACTGAACCCCGAGACCGAACCGGGTGCGGTGGCCGACGATGCAACCGCGTTGCCCAGCGATGAGCCCAAGCCAACCATGAACCCGCTGAAAGTGCCTGCAAAGCTGTCGAAGCTGCCTGAATCCCACGCAGGGCCCTCATACCAACCCGGCCGGTAGCCGCCGGCACCGTCCGCCTGCTCGGCCCCCGCGAGCACGTCGGCAAACTGTTCGGCCCACTGGTTTTCCACACCGAGAGCGACGGCGTACGGCAGGTATCTTTCTAAAAGCTCCGGCGTGCGGTGCGGCGGGTGGATCTCGTTGAGGTAGTGTCCCTCGGCCGTCGAGAGATACATACGAAAACCGTCGATCTGGTCCATCAATTTGCGGCCGGCCACGGTTGGGCGTTGGATGAGGAAAAAGAAGAGGACATTAATGGCCGCCACGACGAGAAACAGAGGAACGATCCAAACCGATGTCGCATCCATAAGGAACCACAATCCGATTCCTTCGCCGGCGAAGAACGGCAACGAGAACAATGTGATGAACACCGCGATGCCCAGTGAGCCGGCTTTCTTCGCCACATTCTTCCGTTCGCTGATCGCTGCCCACCACGCCGCGAGCGTTGCCACGGTCAGAAATGCTACGCCAACAGTCCAGCCACTCAGCCAAACGCACATGAACAGAAACAGGAAGGTCCGTTCCCCGAAACCAGAGCCCGCCAGCCCCGCGACCAGCAGCCCCACCAGCGAGAGCACTACTCCCGGGATCAACCATTTGCGGTTTAGTTGGAACATCTTGCCGTTGTATTCCAGGTCGAGAAACGATTTCAGCTCCGCGATGGCCTTGTTGATGGCGGAGTGATTCGAGCTAACCAGCTTGATCGTGCTCTTTTTTCCGGCGAGCAACTTCTGGGCGATCCGCTTTTCCCCCGGTGACAAGGAAGTTTCCCCCTTGGTGTGGCGGCCTTTCGTCCGCTGGAGCGTGTACTCGCCGTCCTGTTCTGTGATGTGCACGAACCCCTTGACCGCCATGCTCAGCAGGGCCGCGGCGAAACACTTGCGGTCATAAGCCATGCGGTGGATGTAGCGCATAGCAGCCGGGGCTAAACGCAGCGGCGGCTCGAAGAGCGGGATGATGGTTCCTTGCCAGGGGTCATGTCCCACGTTGATCCAGGCGAAGACGTAGTAGCCCAATAGGACAACGATGCCGATGGTCCCCACCAGCAGGCACATGTTGCCCGCCAGAAATCGCCGGATCTGCTCGGACGTACTCGGTTCGGGCACGTACCCCTTGGGAAACCCAACCACAATCGTGAGCCCCTCGTACCTTCCTAAAGGGCGTGTCGTGGCGAATGTGACTCGGCCGCTCTGTTGGTCGACGGAGAACGTCAAGCATTTCGCTCGAGAGCCTTGTGGACCGGTGTAGCCTTCCATTCGGATCTTGTTGGGTGGGATGCCGTCGGGCAATTCGACGGTAGCCGTCGCGCTGGCGATCGGAAACTCCCAGCCATTGCCTGTCACGTTCCAGTACAATTCGTCGTGATCATCAAAGAATCCGAGTTGGCGATCCGTCGTGTATTCGATGGTGTAGGTATACCGGCCGGGCTTCAGGTACACGTCTTCGCTGCCGATATAGATCCGAATTCCGTTCTTTTGCGGCGCGGTATGAAACGGTTCCGCGTGTCCGTCGCGTAGAACGCAAGAGACGTAAAACGGCACTTCGACGCGGGTTCCCCACCGACCCTGATAGAGGGTAGGAAAGTCCCGGTAGATGCCGCGCTTGATCTTGTCGCCGCCGGCCGTGACGATGATCGTTTCGGTGACCGCCATTGAGCCGTCTTGCCGAACGACGATGTGGCTGTGATATCCGTGGATTCGCTCCGGCTCGGCTGAAGCGCCGACGGTGACCAGGTTGAGCCCCACTACCATTGCTATCAGCGAGACAGCACAGTAAAGCGGTCGAAGTCGCATCGCTAGAAATTTACCTCCGGCAAGTTTCGCTCCGTGGCCGTTTCGATCTGGAAATACTGGGCCGGCTCGAAGCGGAACAGATTCGCGATCACGTTCGACGGAAAAGACTCGGCGCAAATGTTGTAGTCTCGCACGGTGCCGTTGTAGTAGCGGCGGGCCATTTGCAGGTTGTCTTCAATCCCGACCAACTGGTTCTGCAAATCGAGAAAGCTCCTGTTGGCCTGCAATTGGGGATACGCTTCGGCGACGGCGAACAGGCTCTTCAGAGACCCGCTCAAGGCGTTTTCATCCTTCTGACGGTCCTCGATCGTAGTATTGCCTGCAGCTCGTGCCCGCAAGTCGGTGATCTTTTCCAGAAGGCCGCGTTCGAAATTGGCGTAGCCCTTGACCGTCTCCACCAAACTGGGGACTAGATCGTGCCGGCGTTTGAGCTGCACGTCGATGCCGCTCCACCCTTCGCGGACCAAGTTGGCGTGCCGGACAAGATGGTTGTACGCAAAGATCGCCCAACCGGCGATCAGCACGAAAACGCCAGATGCCAAAATCACCAGCGCGGCATTGATTCCTGTCCAAGCCAGGATGAGGACGTTGACAGACAACACGAACTCTGCCCTTCCCAACACTTGCTTTTCCCAACCGGGCACCAAAAAGATCGTTGCATTGTAACCCGAGTGCCGCCAAGGTTCCAGGATTTGAATCTGGGACGAACCGTTTCGTTGAAATGCATGAGGTGGGCGTGGACCTGGGCTACCCAAGCCGTCCGACCTGGTTCCATGGGCCACTGGTTCGCAGAAAAAAGAAAGAGGCTCCCCTTATATTCCCTTTCTTGCCTGAATGAGCCGCGCGTTTGGTTATTTGCCCCGCGTTAAAGTCTTCTGGTGCGCGGACCGTACTCCTTGCGTTCTTGGGTGTGCTTCTAACCGCCAAAGACAACGCGAGTGGGATATCCGCGGACTGCCGTCGAGTCGGCGTGCCCGCGTTCGAGTTCAGAAAGCCGCAACGGTGGGTGTGAGTCGTCAATCATGGCGACGTCAACTCTTGTTTCACAGCATCCTGCCGAAGAGTCGCGCGGGCATCCTGCCCGCGTCGCATGGCCCATTCGTCAAGTATCAAGAGTTGACCCCTTAACCTTGCCCCTTAACCCCGAGGAGTGCCTGATATTAGGTTCAATGAGACTGGTGACTGTTTTTACGCCGCAGGCGTTAAAGCCCCAGGGCGCGAGCGACTTCACGGGCTGGGTAGCCGCAATGGCGGCGGGCCAGGTAGGCGGCCACGGCACGGCTGGCATCGTCGATCCGGCGACCAGGCTGCCAGAGACTCGCATCGTGGCCATAATGGGCCGCAACCGTCTGGAGAATTGCATGAATCACCCTCCGGGTTATTTTACCAAAGGATTCCTGATCCCATATCTAAACGGGAGGCCTCCTTCCAGCATCGGTCCCTCCGGCGACTTTTATCCATTGATGTGGTCATGTCGCAGCTAGACGAAGAAATTCCGCGCATGGATTACGGGGATCGCCACCCAATAGCAACTGACTTGTCATTCGTTACCAGATCGAACCAGCATGACGAGGTGGCCAAGCCTGAATTTCCCTGGAACCCCGATGTTTTCTTTCAACAGGCTACTAATAGTTCGCCCTCTTCATTAGCTTCCCATCGGCCCGATCGGCCCACATCTGAAGAATCTCTTGATCGGTATCTTCGTAAATGATTTCAACATGCCCATCTCCGAAAGCAAATGTTGTGACTCCTGGGTGGTGGCTGCCGAAGCCGCCAACAAATAGATCCTTATCCACGGCAGGTTCTGGCTCTTCCTCCATCCCCCGACGCTTATCGAAAATATCTCTGTTAATACCACCCCCCATATTACGAAGTGTCGCGCGAGTCCCCGACATCCAGCCAAATAGTATGTCCGATTCCAAAACTTTCTCGCCTATAAAAATCGTGTGGGCAGAGCCGTCGGTAATATCGGTGTAGCGGACTGCACTGTTCAGATAAAAGACTCCATGATTGTCTGAATCAATCGGTGTTTCCTTCGGATCATGGCAGCCAGCATAATTGGAGACACCGATATCGGACTCGCCCGGTGAACCTGGATCTGAAGGGCATAGAAGAATTCCGATATGAACCTTTCGAACCTCGGCATTTTTCGGATCATAGACACCGACATCAAAATCGATGTGCTGGAAGGTATTTCCTTCTTCCATATACGGCAAAATCTGCGAAATCCAATTGTGATGATACCCCTCTGGTTTATTGACGATTGGCCCTTTCTGATCAATCGTTCCAGGCGGATAGACAAACTTGGCCATTTGATAGTTCTGGATCGCCAGCGCGATTTGGCTGACATTATTCGCGCATGAGATGCGCCGCGCCGCCTCGCGCGCCGCCTGGACCGCCGGTAATAACAGAGAGATTAAAATCCCAATGATGGCGATCACAACGAGTAATTCGACGAGGGTGAACGCCTTCTTTCGTGAATGTCTCATGATATTTCTCCTGAATAGGGTTAAAGTACTATATGATGAATTCATATCGTGGTTCGATCAGCGAGCCATACGATGATCTGAAAACCGCATGGTACACATTCATTTTGTTCGCGGAGCGAACAACGACTATGGGACCGTATTTGTAGATTACTTGTTATTGGTCACCATTCGGTTCTCGGGTTGTATCCTTGTTTTCTGGGTCTTTGTCGTTGCTCTCATTCGTGGCCACATTCGTTGGTGGCAGGGCAAGTATCAATTCGCGTTGGCACACGATATCTTGCATTGTTTCGTTGGCAAAACGGGCCTCGACTCGAACCATCCGTTTGTCGGGAGAATGGTCGACTTGTTTTACCTCGATCGTCACCACGGCTGGTGCATGGGTTCCCAAGACATCGGCCGCGATTTCCCATTTCTCTCCCTGGTATTCGGAGACACCGGCCAATTTCCGGCCCGCCCGCTGGATTCCCGCTTCCAGGAGCCAGAAACATTGTCGCTGGAGGCCCATCACGCGGACCTGGCGATGGTGGATCCAGACTGTCCTGATCAACGCGAGGCCCACCATGCTGGCCACGAGCAGGCATGCCAGCACCACGGCTAGAATGGATCCGGCCCGGTTATTCGCATTCATTCGCAAATGGATACACATTGGTCGTCTTAGGATGCATGTGGTGCAAGCAGCGGTTGGAGCATGCCCACCGCCGCGTTGATTCGTGTTGTCTGGAAATGGCACGGTCTATTCGAACTGGCTGATTCCGGTTCAAGGATCAGCCCAACGATCGGCAGGAAACAGCCGCGTTCCACATGCCAGTGCGGCTGAAACGAATTAGGGAGCCGGTAGGTTTCACGATGCCGGATCGAATCGCCCTCACGGAGGAGGCGTTCGATCATTCGGGCCTGCAGACGGTATTCCACCACCTGAGTATCCGCGAGTGCTAAAAGCAAGGTTGGAACATTCTTGCCCGAATCATTCGAATTCTCCTCCTGGACCGAGAGCGCCTGATGCGCGTCCGTACGAAACTGGGCGGCGAACCGCTCCATTTCGAGTTGCCAGGCCGATTCCTCGCGGACGCGCTGGCTGGATCGAACCATGCCACTCATCGCGACCGAGACCGTCGC
>JAFGFZ010000137.1 GCA_016930815.1 Pirellulales bacterium
AATAGGATAATCGGTTCCGAAACATGGAATACCTCTTTGCTCCGTTGAGCCTGCTGTCCATAGCCACCAGCCCAAAAAAGTCCTAGAATCCAGAATGAAATCGGGATCGGCGCCCGGTTATCGACAAACCAATGCGTTCCATGGAACGTAAAAGCAAACTAGACAACCGGTTACTTCATTGTCACATGGATGCCGTTTGAGTCAATCAGCCATCCAATCTAAAGATAGCTCGATTGTTCCTACCCTTGCATTCCAGTTCATTTTGAAGGACGATGATTCATTGGTTGGATTGGATTATTCGGGTCATGAGGCAATGGCATCCTGAGAAATCCCCGCATCGTACGCACATGGTACAGAAGGGCCCAACGTGAAGCGTCTGCATTCTACAATCCGTCTCCTGCTCGTGACTGCGATAGGGCTGCCGATTGTCTATCTTGGACTCCATCTGGTCGCCGGGCTACTGACCGCAATGGAAGACGACCGTGGGGCTGCAGTGGTGCGGGGTGTCGCAATCGCATCCGCCATCGCATGGCCCATTGTCCTGGTCGGACTCTTAGTGGCAGTGGCGTACGATCTACTGCAAAATGAACCCCCCGATGAACGACCATGACCTTGTCCATTCTCCGCCTTTCCCCCAGCCAGATCCGGCAGTCAGGTTAAGTCATCCTGGCTCGGATGGGATCCAAAAAAGAAATCACATTTTTTTACGGTTGCATGCCTAATCAAAAGTTGTATACTGTTGGGCTAAACTATCGTCGGTTCGTATATGGTTAATGTCCGTGTTGGTCGAATTTCGTCGGTATTTATGTTAAAGGAGTCGGTACACAAGTAGAGGTATCGCAGGAAGTTAGGGCCGATTGGCTGGCCCAAGACGTGTCGTTGGAAAGCGGTCGATGTCCATCACGAAAGAGCGGAAAACTCAAGTTATTGGCGAGTATTGTCGCAAAGAAGGTGACAATGGCTCGCCGGAAGTCCAAGTTGCAATTCTGACAAGCCGGATCAGTATGTTGACCGAGCACTTGCAGACGCACAAGAAGGACTTTGCCTGTCAGCGTGGATTATTGAAGATGGTAAGTCGCCGGCGTCGTCTGTTGGACTACGTCAAGCGCAAGGATCCGCAGCTCTATCTCGATCTGCTGCGGAAATTAGAGCTGCGAAAGTAGCATCACGCGGGACTGGTGCGGGATTATTTCACTGCTAACCTTTGAAGCGTCCGGCCGATTGCGGATCGCCTAGAAGGCCTTGATCTGCACCGCGGGGATATGGCACAGAGAGTCCATTGAGACTCCTCAGGCCAACTTGGATTCCCAAGCCTGCCTGTTTTCCTGGGTCCATGGGGATCTCCCCGGTCAGCTAGACTGTCTTGATGCCACGGCTGGCCATTGGATTGCCTGCGGACTTCTTCTCGATGTTCGTTCTCGAGGTGATGGAGGCAAACGGTCAGACCCGGATCTTCCGGTCCGCATGCCCGTGATCCGGTCACCTGGGCCGGCGAGATTCATAGCAAATTGAAGAAAGAAATCCATTGAATAAAAAAAGAGTTGAATACCAAATTGGAAATGGGACGTTAATTGTCGAAACTGGACATTTTGGCCGGCAGGCAGCCGGTTGCTGCACAATCCGTTACGGGGATACGGTTGTCCTCAGTACCGCAGTTTCCGGACCACCTCGACCTGGCATTGATTTCTTCCCCCTGTCATGCGACTACCGCGAAAGGCAAGCTGCGGCCGGCAAATTCCCTGGCGGCTTCCGGAAACGAGAAGGAGCCCCCACGGTCAAAGAAACCTTAACCGCCCGGCTCATCGACCGCCCGCTGCGTCCGATGTTTCCCGCCGGCTACCGGGACGAAATCCAGGTCCAAAACTTCGTCCTGGCCAGTGACCGGCAGACCGACGGGGATGTTCTGGCGATGAATGGATCGGCAATCGCCCTCGGGCTTTCCCCGCTTCCCTTCTTGGGCCCCCTTGGTTCGATCCGCATCGGGGATGCCGATGGGCAGTTCATCGTTTTTCCAACTCAGAACGAATTGGAATACAGCGATTTGGACCTGATTGTTTCCGGCAACAGGGACGTTGTCTTGATGATTGAGGGTTTTGCCCGTGAAATGCCCGAAGACCGCATGGCCCAAGCCATCAAGTTCGCTCAGGAACAGATTCGTGTCCTGTGCGATTTGCAGCAAGAGATCATTGAGCTTGCAGGGGCAAAGAAGATGGAATTCCAACCTCCGGAACCGAATCCATTCACGCTTGGCCTTCGGGAGCAATTCTCCGACCGCATTCGGGAAGCCAAGAAAATCATCGGTAAAAAGGAACGTGCTGAAGCCATCGAGATTTTGCGGGGCGAGGCGCTCTTGGCATTGGTTCCCGAAGCAGCGGCAAGCGGAGCAGAAATCGATCCACAGTATATCGAAGCTTGGACCGAAGTTGAGAGGGAAGTGGTTCGCCAGGCAATCCTGGACGGCCGACGCTCCGAAGGCCGCGGTATGAAAACCTTGCGCCCGATTGAATGCGAGGTGGATCTTCTGCCCTCCGTCCATGGTTCCGCGATGTTCGTGCGCGGCGAAACGCAAGCCCTGGTCACCGTCACGCTTGGTACCGGCCGTGATGAGCAACGGGTGGACGGACTGTTTGAAGAGTATTCCAAAAAGTTCATGCTCGATTACAACTTCCCGCCATTCTCTGTCGGTGAATGCAGGGCCATACGAGGCCCCGGACGGCGGGAAATTGGACATGGTGCCCTCGCGGAACGGAGTATCAAGCCGATCCTGCCTGATCCAGATGAATTCCCTTACACGATTCGTGTCATTTCGGATATTCTTGAATCGAATGGATCGAGTTCCATGGCAAGCGTCTGCGCCGCAACGCTCGGCTTGATGGCATCGGG
>JAFGFZ010000138.1 GCA_016930815.1 Pirellulales bacterium
AGCATAGGCCGTGGAATCGCCCTGCGCGGCAACTCCTGTGTCATTGATACCATTCGCACGATCCGAATCGCAAGTACAATGTCGCATTCAATCCCGAAAAGCGTACCCATATTCGCAATGTCAGTTGCTTGGGTGTTGATTGCCGTGGGGCCGTCCATTGCTCAGCCACTGATCGATCGTTCCCAGCCGTCTCAAAACGACTCTGGCGTGCTGTCCGATGTCCTGCCATCTCCGCAGCCGGTGGCTGAAAACGGTCAAGCGCTTTCGGAGATCCACGCATATCCAACCAAGCCGCCAGTCTACTCGATCGATGGCCGAGTGGACTATGTTCTGGGCCAGCAAATCCATCCAACAAGAGGTTATTGCGATACATGTTCCTGCAGTTGCGGGGGTCCGTGCCGTCTCGGAGATGGCTGCCCACACCCCTGGCGGCTTGGCCCTGGATGTTGCGATGATTGGTGTGTTGGTCCGCATTGGGATGTGGTCGCCGATGGCATCCTACTTCACCGCGAGAATCTCGATTTAGCAAATCTCGAGGCTCTGTGGGGTGCGCCCATGCTACGCTTCGAACAGTATGGATATGAAGTCGGGGCCCGGGGTTACGCAACCGGCTGGAGTGAACTGGGATATGGCATACAACTTGGATATGTGGGTGTCGACCATTGGCTGGCGAGTGGTCGTGTGACCATCCCGAATGTTGCGAATCGCGAATTCGAAAACCGAACCGGAATTCATTCGGGCGAATTGAATATCCTGCCGGATGTCCAATCGGACTGGAGGCTTTTATTGGGTGTTCGCTACGCCGAACTGCACGAGGATTTTTATATCTATGATGAAGATATCGAGAATTCATCGCATGTCAAAAACAAGATGATCGGCTTCCAGCTCGGTGCCCGACGCGACTTGTGGGTCACCAGTGATCGTTTTTATGTTGAAGGCCTTGTCAATGGTGGCATTTACAGGAATCGTATGAAACGGATCAACCGGAGTGGTACTGTCGCTGATGGAACCTCGATTATTGACCGGGCGGAAGACAACAACATCGCGTTTCTTGGTGAAGCCGCAATGACTGCCGTGTATCGACTGAACGAATGTCTTGCCGTGCGTGGTGGCTACCAAGTACTCTTCGTGGATGGGGTCATGAAAGGGGATGATGCGATCCAAGGCCCCGGCCTCTTGACGGGAAGCATCCTGTATCATGGATTGCAGGTCGGTTTGGAATATCGCCGCTAGTCCCGTATCTCTTTCACCGGCTATCCAGGGTATTGGAAGTGGAATACGCGCGGTAATCGTCGCATGGTGGCCAGGGATTCCAATGCGAATAATTCAACCCGCCAGCATATTGCCGGATGGTTCCCGGGTGGTTAGAATAACCACAGTGATACTGAAAACAGTTGTGGTAACCCATGACTACCTCGTGTACCTGAGTGGCTGGTGGCGGAGCGCTTACCCCCCCTGTCCCAGCATGGTGCGTCCGCCATGCTGCCCAGTCATCAGTCACCGTACACGAGGTTTTTTTATTAAGCCACGGCCGCGGAAACCTTGCGGGGGGACTTCCTCCCGACAATAAGAAACGCCTTTTCGATTCCAGCCGCATACCGGAGTCCATGGTAGGACTGGTACGCGGCGGCGTATGGGATCAATTTCCGTGGCAATTGACGCCATGGTCCGAGCCAGGGGGACCGGACGATTTCAAAACCGGCATCTTTCAAGAACTGGCCCAGGTTCCGGTAGGTGAATGTGTAAGTATGCTCGGGAGCCCAGAACTTCCGGTAGGCCGTTCCGAGCCGCCGTACCTTAGGGCAGGTGGCATCGGGAGTTTCCAGGGCAATGAGACCGTTTGTCTTGAGGACGCGGTGCCATTCAGCGAGTGTTTTGCGGACGTCATGGACATGTTCAATCACATGCCACGCGACGACAATATCGAACATGGCATCGTTGAAGGGCAATTCGAGTGGGCCGACAAGGAAGCTCATATGCCCCAGCTTCCGGCACGTGGCGACGGCATCTTGGCTGACATCGGCACCAATGGCTTTCCAGCCCCGCGCGGCCGCGGCGTCAAGAGTACATCCTACACTGCACCCTATTTCCAAAAGAGACGGTGATGCCGCCCAATTGAGTCCGGCAATCCGATTCAATCGCAATCTTGCCGTCCGGACTTTATGCCCGCGATGTCGCATATAGCCGGCATGGTATTCCGACGTGTACGCGGTGGCAGCTGCATGATGGCCATATTGATACAGCTCACATTCCCGGCATAGCCACATGGTTGACGATCCGGGAATCTCGAAACGTTCCAGGGGTCCGCGCCCACACAGTTGGCAATATCGATGGCAGGCCGCTGAATCCGCTGGCTTGGAAGAAAAGGATGCACTTGGATCATCACGGACGCCTGCTGATCGCTCCGGCTCCTGGACGGTCGGGATTCCATGGATTTGCATGTCCTCCCTATCGGCGATTCGAGGGGGATGTATTGAGGGTCTTCTTTACATCAGATACCGCTGGCGAATCGTCCGGAGTGCAAGCAGGGATGATTTGGGTTCACCGCTTGTTTCGATCAGGCCGCCATGGGGAAAGTCGTGTGGCGCGCCATCATCCAGCTGGTTCCACAGGACCACTTGGATCGAGTTTTTGGCGAGCAACAGGGGCACCATGGTTTCGATCCATGCCTGTTGGCTCGTGGAGGAGACGCTCAATCCGCCGGGTGCGGTCAGGACCTGTCCATCAAGGTTTGCCAGAAGATCCGCTCCTTCCGCGCTGGGGGTGGTTAACGAGACCATGAGAGGGACTCCGAGGAGGCTCCAATGGTCTATCAATCGGATATAGGCAAGTGGATTGCGGTGCGGGGTTCCACCCGGCCAATAGCCAGCATTGATTTCCAAGCCCACCCCGGCCAGGCCAATGTTGGCGCGAATGAGGGCATCGGCAAAATGAAGTGACGTCAGATCGTAATCGTGCTCGGCCATGTATTCGGACCAAGGCTGATCGAATAAGACAAGGATCGGAGTCCGTGGATCCAGTTCCTGGATCGCTTCAACGGTCCGGACAACGATTCGCAGCGTTTGTTCTTCATCGAGGCCAAGTGGCGAGGCGGCATTGCACCGAGACGCGGCTTGCCAGAGATGGACTCGGCCCCGATATCGACTCACGACTGCCTTGACATGATCGAGCATAAAGGAGAGGAGGGTATCGAAATCGCCCTCCCAGAGGTACATCCAATCCGGGACTCCCTTGGCATCGAGGTTCAGGAGTGGACCGCCACTGATCTTGATCCCCGTTCGTTGGCACCAATGGACTTTCTCATCCACTTCGTTCCAGAGGCGTTTCCCTTCAACGGCTTCAATCGTTCGCCAGCCGAAGGGAACGGCCGCCAGACTAAATGTACCGGCAAGGTGGCCCGCGATGGTGGCAGTCGGTGGATTTGAGCCCAAATTGATCCCAAGAAGCGTAGAAAAAGAATAGGCAGCACTGCGGCGGGCCCGTAAAACTTGTTCTGTGTAACTGGTCGCGAGCTGGTAGGCAACTTCGGTTGCCTTCTCGATGATCTCCGTTGCCAGAGCGGCCGCATGGCTGGCATGATCCTGCGATGTCGCGGCATCCGCGAATTGCTGGGTTGCCTGGGATACCTGGAGTTCAATCTTGGCAGGTACCATCAAACCGGCCAAAGTCCATGCCGCAATATGGGTCCGGACCTCGTTCAGACTTCCCCGGGCCAATTCAACTTCCAGCAGGTATGGACGTTGCCGCTCAATGAGTGTTGCCGTCGAGATAGCATGTTCCCCGCGGTCAGTCAAACACCACGGAACCACCACCCGCCCGGATTCGTTGGTGTCCCGATGGATCACTAGCAGGTCCCCATCCCAAGCCGCGCGGCTTCGCCAGGGGATTTCATCCAGTCCGCAGACATGGATACGTTCGAGGGCATTGCGTCCTAGACGTGCCCGATTCTGGACAGAAAAACGCATCTGGCCCATCGGGTACTGCCTCGTTGACCTTGAAAAATCGCTAGAATATTTGCCGCACGCCTTGATATGTGGGCATGGCCCGCAGCTTCCAGGATCATAAAAAATGTGCGTACAGGACGCCCAGAGATTCGAGTCTAAAACTCAAGTGGCCTAAGAACACGATTCTACTTCTGTTTCGAAGAACCATCAAGCGACTGCTGGTCAGCGAAGTCGAGCCAGTGCTATACTAGATCCTCCGATTCATCGCTATCTGGCTTGAATAAGGAACACCCCATGCCGAATCCTCCTGTCATGGAGACGCACCTGCCCATAGGGCCCCTTCGCCGAGGGAAGGTCCGGGATATCTATGACATCAAGGACCAGCTCCTCTTGGTGAGTACGGACCGAATCAGTGCCTTTGACTGGGTACTTCCGACTGGTATTCCGGACAAAGGACGTGTCCTGACCGGGTTAAGCCTGTTCTGGTTCCATTTTTTACAGGTCCCGCATCATTTGATCTCAACGGATATCGATACCCTCGATCTACCAGATGCGATGGATCGTGAGATGCTCCGAGGTCGGAGCATGATTGTCCGGAAAACGAATGTCATTCCCGTGGAATGCGTTGTTCGAGGATACCTGGCCGGATCTGGATGGCAGGAGTATCAGGCGACAGGTGCGATCTGCGGATTGCCATTGCCAGCAGGCTTGAAGGAATGTGACAAGCTGCCTCAAGCAATCTTTACGCCGGCAACGAAAGCCGAGATTGGCGAACACGATGAAAATATTTCTTTTGATTTCATGGTCGACCGTATCGGCCGAGCATTGTCCGAGGAGCTTCGCGATCGATCGCTTGAACTCTATCAACGGGGTGCCGACCATGCCTGGGAGCGGGGAATTCTGATTGCGGACGCCAAATTTGAATTTGGCATTGCCGACGGCAAGACCTATCTAATTGACGAGGTTTTCACTCCCGATAGTTCTCGATTCTGGCCGGCCGATCTCTACACACCGGGGCAAAGCCAACCGTCGTTCGATAAACAATTTGTCCGTGATTGGCTAACCGCATCCGGCTGGGACAAGAATAGCCCACCTCCTGAGCTTCCCGTCGAGATCATTGAAAAAACACGGTCCAAATATATCGAGGCGTATGAGCGGTTGACCGGCCAGACGTTCCATTAGAGGCCAGGAATCCGGATCCATCTCCAGCTCTGGCCAGCTGGCCAGCTGGCAATCTTCCCAATCGGTCTATCGCTGTTTTGGTAGGATAGGTAATATCATGTGTTCAAGTTGGTTGAATACACCTCCTCCAATGTCAGGCGTATCTTCCGAATCCGCGATCTTCCATTGCAATTTCCTATTTTTATCTTTTGATCCATGCTTGGCTACCGAACAGCCGGTGAATCGCACGGCCCGACACTGATTGCCGTCGTCGACGGCTTTCCCGCCGGAGTACCAATTGATGTGGCATCGATCAATGCCGAGTTGGCCCGGCGTCAGGGCGGTTATGGACGGGGTGGTCGCCAACGGATTGAATCGGATACCGTCGAAATTCAGAGTGGAATCTGGCATGGGGAAACCATAGGTAGCCCGATTGCCCTGGTCGTGACGAACCGCGATGCCAAGCTCGAATCGCTCAATGACTTGCCTTGCCCACGGCCGGGCCATGGGGACTTATCGGGTGCCATTCGATTTTTGGGATCGATTCGCGGGGTTCTGGAGCGGGCCAGTGCTCGGGAAACGGCTGCCCGAGTCGCCGCTGGGGCACTAGCAGCCCAACTTTTAGGCCATTTCGGTATTACCGCGTTCGGTTACGTGGTTGAACTCGGAGGTGAAGTCATTCGCCCGAAAATCGATCCCGATCTTGAATTCGATCGAAATGCCTGGGCCGCGCTCCGTGATCAGAGCATCATCTATAGCCTGAATCCGGATCAGGATGAGGCGATCCAACGGCGGATTGACCGAACGGCCAAAGCCGGTGACACCTTGGGTGGGATTGTCGAGGCGCGTGTGGATGGGCTGCCAATTGGCCTTGGTACCCATGCGCAATGGGATCAAAAATTGGATGGGCGGATCGCCCAGGCGGTCATGGCCGTTCAAGCGATCAAAGGCGTTGAAATCGGACTTGGTTTCGAAGCGGCCCGGCGCCTTGGTTCGCAGGTCCATGATCCGATCCATTACAACCGCGCCCTTCAGAATCGGCCATCGCTCGGTTACGAACGCCCGACCAATCATGCAGGCGGCCTTGAGGCCGGAATGACAAACGGCCAGCCGCTGGTTGTCCGCGCGGCCAAGAAACCGATCAGCACACTCCGCCACCCCCTGGCATCGATCAACCTGAATACGAAAGAGCCTGAACAGGCAAGCTACGAACGGAGCGATATCTGTGCCGTTCCCGCGGCGAGTGTCATTGTTGAGAACGTGATCGCGTTTGAAATCGCACGGGCCTTCGTTGAAAGGTACGCGGGCGACAGTCTGGCTGAAATGAAAGCACGTTACGCATTATCATTGGAAATGGCCCGCGCACGGTAACGGTGCCGGAATAGGAATCCATAGCTCCATGGGAACACGGATGTTCCACTTCCACGAACGGACCAAACGTCATCTCTGCCGCGGTGGATTCTTTCTACTGTGCGTTCTGCCCATGCTGGCTGTCTTGTACTGGGCATTATGGGTCCATCTACCGGCACACCGTCGCTCTTGGTCGGAGAAAATGAGCCATCGGCTTGGCTTGCGCGTGACGGTTGGGCGGATTGCCTACCCGCGTCCCGGCACGGTCGCATTCGAATCGGTTACCCTATCCGATCTGCACGGTAGTCCGCCGATGGCATCCGCCAGCCGGATGGAGATAGCGACATGTCGAAAAAAGGGTGGCTCTCTTCTGCAACTCCATGATGTCCGAGTTCCATCGGATGGCCTTGATGATCTCGTGATAGCACTCTGGCATGCAATGACGGATAGCCATGGTATGTTGCCAAGTTATGGAACCATAGATCGCTTGCATTTGGGTGCATCGGGCACCGGCCATCCGTGCGAGCCCCTTGTCATCAAGGATTTGCGAATACGCCCCGGTCCAATTGAAAACGACACGCATGGCTCCGGGGGGGAGCGGGGGATACAAATCCATGGGCACGTGGATCATGATGGAACTGAAAATGCCATCCATGTCGCGATTGCCTATTTCCCGCGCGGGCAAGAGGAATCCGTGCGGATTGAATTCAATACGGGTGATTCGCGGATTCCTTGCTGGCCATTTGCGGCCTGTTTCCCAGTCTTTAAGCATGTGGGGCGGGATGCAACCTTCCGAGGCGCCGGTTGCCTGGCATGGTCCCCCGATCAGTCAACCGGAAAATTTCGGGGTGACATTTTCGATATTGAATTGATGCATGTGGCCAAGACATTACCCATCGAGACAATCGATACACGCGGGGCTGTTTCGATCGAACATGCGCAATGGAACAACGGTTGTTTGGACTCCATCTCTGGAACCGTTCGCTGCGGACCCGGCACCATCCATCGCCGATTCATCGATGCCGCCGTGCGGGTCCTATTCTGCCAGCAGCCGAACGAACTTCATCACACAAAAACAGATGCCGGTCATCCAACCGCCGATCCAGAATCCATGCCAGGATCGCAGCGCCGCCAATTCTCCAAGCAACTCGCTTCATCCGAGACATGCGTCTTTGATGAGTTGGCATTCCGGCTGGCCCTCGACGCGAATGGCGTGACTCTTTGGGGCGCGTGTGAATCATCGGTTCGAGGAACCATGATTGCCCAGGCTGGCCATCCGATCTTGAGCGAACCCCGTTATCGCCGGCTTCCGGTGGTGAACCTGGTTTATCTTTTTGTACCGCCCGTCCAACAATATGTCCCGGCGACCCGCCAGGCCCAGGCCATTGCTAGCCGTTTGCCATTGCCTTCCGGCACAACCGTGCGGTAGGACCGGAAGTTCCGCTGTGAGTTCTGATTCGATTGATTTTTAAAGCAGGGGGCCAAGGAGACGTGCGGCATTTTCCCCGAGACGGCGGATTGCGGGACGAGCGAGCCAACTATCCAGATCCAGCGTGGTGGATGAAGTGATGTAGGTCCACTGCAGTTCGCGTAGCCTCCGTGTGAAATTGGCATCATAAATTGCGGCCGTGATCTCGAAGTTCAAGTGGAGGCTGCGCGGGTCCAGATTGAGTGAGCCAAACAGGCTGATTTCATCATCCACGGTCACTGACTTGGTGTGCAGCAATCCGCCATGGAATAGCATGACCTGAACTCCCACTTCAACCAGATCACCCTTGAATGCCCCACTGGCATATCGGACCAGGAATGAATCGACGCGGGCGGGAACGACGAGAATCACCTCGACACCGCGCTGGGCTGCCGAGATCAGGGCCGTCAACATCACTTCATCGGGCACGAAATAGGGCGTGGTCAGGATGAGTTTCCGCTTGGCTGCATAGATGGCTGCCAAAAGGACTCGCTTCATCGCATCGCCAGGCATCGCGGGGCCCGATGGAACAATTTGGATCGCCGTATTTCCACGGGGCGTGAGCGGATGGACATCGCCCGACTCTTCCAGCGATTCAAGGGATGCACCGGTTTCGAGTGCCCAATCCTCGAGGAAAGTAATTGCCAGCGACTCGACCGCTGGCCCTTCAATACGGATCATGGCATCGATCCACTGCCCGACACCTGCGTCCTGTTTGAAGTGGCGGGGATCGACCATGTTCTGGCTGCCCGTGTAGGCCACGCGCCCATCGATCACGACGATTTTTCGATGCATTCGCAGGTCGAAGCGGGCAAAGGGGATTCGAAACAAGCCGCCCGGCAGTGCCGCATGAAGTTGGACTTTCGCTTCGAGCAGCTGCCGCGCCAAGTTGCTTTTGAGAAAGCCCCGACTGCCCACGTAGTCGATCAGAACGCGGCATGTGACACCGCGGCCGGCTGCTCGAATCAGGGCCTGGACCACCTGGTCCGCCATCCCCCCAAGATGCCAGATATAGAAGACCATATGGCAGGTCCGTTTGGCATCATCGATATCGGCGATTAGATGGCGAAAGACCTCGCGCCAGTCGCCCATGAGCTGGACTCGGTTGGATGGCAGGGCTGGAATACCGACCGCGGCCTCGGTGAGATGGGCCAGCGATCGGCAGTCCGGGCTCAACGTCTCCCAGTCGATGAGGGCTCGCTGCCGCAAGTCGTTCAGCCATGCTTGGTAAGGACCATGCAATCGGGCAGCCCGCTCCGCACGTCGATTACCGAGCCGCAACTCACCAATCAACAAATAGATGATCGCACCACCAAATGGGAACAACAACACGATGACCAGCCAGGCCATGGTTGCACCGACCGGTAATCGCCGCATGATCACACGGACCGAGAGCCCGACGCGAATCATCAAATCCGCCGTGAAAACGGCCGCGGTGATCCATCCGGCAAGATTCATGGGAGTGGGCAGGAACGCCTTCGAACTGGGAATATAATCCTGTCCGGGCCAACCATGCTGGCTCGTTCCGTTGGAGGATGTCAGCATACCATATCCGGACGATCTGCCCAGCCAGGGACGGATGATTCAAGCGCCCTAGATCGAGGCAATGGATTCCCGAGGGAATCGGAAAACATCCCGCAAGAACCAGCAGCACCTTTCGGATTCGACCGAAGATGCCTAGAATCGCCCAGGATGGGAGTGGACTGGCAAGAAATCAACATCGCTTCGCGGGCTGGACCACGATCCGCCCGCGAAGCCATGGAGTCGAATCAATGGCACCTGATCACGTTGCGTCTCTAGCCGAGCTTCTCTCCGGCTTCGAATACGATTCCAGCTCACCGCATCCGTCCGTGGTCCAGAAAGCGGTCTATCTGGCTCGCATCCTGCAACGAAGGGCGAACGAATTGCAGACACCCCAGGAACGGCGCCAACAGGCGGAATTGGATCGGATGATTCATAATTCAGCTGACAAGGCGACGTTGACGCAGATGACCGACCAGGCATTCCGCTCGCGGATCCCGCATCGGGCCGTCGATCAGCTGATTCACATCCTCGATCTGCAGGGTGTTCCGCGATTCTTTAGCCCATGGGACCGGACGATGCTCAAGGGCTTCCAGACATTCGGCGGCTACATGCCGGGCGTGGCGGTTCCATTCGTCAAACAACGAATGCACCGTGAAACGGCGAATGTCGTCCTTCCAGCAGAGTGGGAAATGCTTTCAAAACATCTAGGAGCCCGCGCGCAGGAGGGTGTCCGGATGAATGTCAACTATCTGGGCGAGGCCATTTTGAGCGAAGAGGAGGCTCAGAGGCGGCTCGAACGATACCTCGAAGCGCTCCAAAAGCCCGAAATTGAAGTTGTTTCCGTGAAAATCTCGACCATCTACTCTCAGATCTCGCCTCTTGCGCGACGGCACACGATCGAACAACTCTGCAACCGCCTGGAACTCCTTTTCCGAGCCGCCGCCAAAGGGCGGTATATCCATGCCGATGGCCGTGTGGTGCCGAAATTCGTCTACCTGGACATGGAGGAGTACCGCGACATGGCCCTGACATCGGAGGCATTCATGCGGACGCTCGACCGACGCGGCCTTGAAAATGTCTCTGCCGGGATTGTACTCCAAGCATACATTCCAGACTCCTATGCCGTTCAGAAACAGATCTATGCCTGGGCGCGACAACGTGTTGCCGGTGGTCGGGCACCGATCACGCTCCGCATTGTCAAAGGAGCCAACATGGAGATGGAACGGGTCGACGCGAGTCTCCATGGCTGGCCCCAGGCTCCGTACAAGCACAAGATCGAAACCGATGCCAACTTCAAGCGGATGCTCCACGAGGCCATGGTGCCTGAG
Organism: Pirellulales bacterium; assembly: GCA_016930815.1. GTDB lineage: Bacteria > Planctomycetota > Planctomycetia > Pirellulales > Lacipirellulaceae > JAFGFZ01. Next base: position 10,776 of record JAFGFZ010000138.1, read on the forward strand.
AACTTGAACGCGGTCCGGCTTGGGGTTGCGTCCCATAATCTGTTCGAGTTGGCCTACGGGCTCGTCCTTGCCCTGGAAGGCAATGCGCTCCAGTGGGTGCAGTTTGAGATGCTTGAAGGTATGGCAAATCACCAGCGTCGAGCCCTTTTCGAATACGCCAGAAATGTCCTGCTCTATGCTCCAGCCTGCCTGAAAAAGGATTTTATTTACGCGATCGGATATCTGATCCGGAGGCTTGACGAAAACACGGGTCCTGAGAATTTTCTCCGCTATGCGTTTCGGCTCGATGTGCATAGCGCGGATTGGAACATGCTCGAATCTGGTTTTCTGGAATCATTCAAGCAGGTCCAGACCCTTTCCAGCACCCCGCGTCGATTACAAGATCGCCGCGCGCCGGTTCGCCGTTTCCAAATGGGGCAAACGGGCTGCTTCAGGCCGCCGTCCGCCGAAGAACCCGGGGGCTGGAATTTCATCAACGAACCGGACACGGATTTCTCCCTGCCACAGAATGCTGAATGGGCGGAGCAGATTGTTAAAACCTGGATTGGCCGCTGTGGTGATCAGGCGGTCGAGATTCCACTGGTGATTGCCGGAGATACCGTTCAAGGAGTGCGGGATATTCTGGAGAGCTCCGATCCATCCCGGCCGGGGACAGTTGTTGCCCGGTACCAACAGGCGACGCGTCAGGACGTCGATGCCGCCATGGCGTGTGCCAAGGACGATCCGGCCGGTTGGCGGTCGCTCGACTCCAAGCAACGGAACGAAATTCTCACGCAAGCCGCCAACGAAATCCGTGTCGCCCGGGCGGCCTTGATGGGCGCCGCGATGGTAGATGGTGGGAAGACACTGCTGGAATCGGACCCGGAAGTATCCGAAGCCATTGATTTTGTCGAGTTCTACGCCCGGGCGGCGGATGCGTTCCGCACCATGCCAGCGCTCCAGGCTCAAGGCCGTGGGGTGGTCGTCGTCGTTTCCCCGTGGAATTTTCCAATTGCCATCCCCTGCGGTGGCGTCGCGGCCGGGCTCGCGGCGGGAAATACCGTGCTCCTGAAACCAGCCTCCGATACAGTCCTCGTCGCCCATGAATTGTGCCAGTGTTTCTGGCGTGGTGGCGTGCCGCGGGAAGTTTTGCAGCTGGTCCCCTGTTCCGGCGGCGATGTTGGCTCCTATCTGATAGCCCACAAGGATGTTGATGTCGTAATCCTGACAGGTGGCACAAAGACAGCTCTGCAAATGCTGGAGTTGAAACCGACCTTGAACTTGCTCGCCGAAACGGGCGGCAAGAATGCCACGATCGTCACCGCAATGTCCGACCGGGATCAGGCGATCAAGAATGTCCTTCATTCGGCGTTTAGCCACGCGGGTCAGAAGTGTTCCGCAACCTCGCTTCTTATTCTTGAAGAAGAAGTGTATCACGATGCGGAATTCAAGCAGACCCTATGCGATGCTGTGCAAAGCATTCCAGTCGGTCCGGCGCACGAACTGGCCACCCGCATGGGCCCGCTGATTCGTCCACCAGCCGGCGACTTGGAGCGAGCAGTGAAAGAACTCGAACCGGGAGAATCGTGGGCAGTGATGCCGCGCCAATCGAGCGATAATCCCAACCTCTATTCACCCGGAGTTAAATGGGGTGTCCAGCCGGGAAGTTACACGCACCTGACCGAATTCTTCGGGCCCGTCCTCAGCGTGATGCAAGCGCGTGACTTGGATGAAGCAATCCACTTCGCGAATGCAACCGGTTATGGATTAACGTCCGGACTCGAAAGTCTCGATGACCGCGAACAAAGGCTCTGGCAGCAATCCATCCGAGCTGGAAACCTCTATATCAACCGAGGAACGACCGGTGCCATTGTGCTTCGCCAACCGTTTGGTGGAATGGCGAAGAGCGCGTTTGGGCCAGGGATCAAGGCGGGAGGGCCAAACTACGTTGCTCAGCTGATGGCTTTTCAAGAAACCGGGGATCCCGAGGGAATTGAAATTACCGATCCGCTTGTTGCGGATCTATTGCAGCGTCTTGGTGCGTCCGTGGAAATGGAGCCTGGAAAAATTCCACAACATGGAAAGAGAACGATCTCCAATCACGATTTTACATCGCTTCGAGTGGCTGCCAGAAGCTACGCGAAATATAACGCGGAGGAATTCTCCCGCGCTAGTGACAATTTCCGGCTCGTCGGCCAGGACAATTTTCGCCGCTACCTGCCCGTGCAGGAGATGCGAATCCGTGTCCATCCCGATGACACACCCTTCGAACTCTTCGCACGCGTGATCGCCGCCAAAACCATTGGTTGCCGGATCACGGTGAGCTACCCTCCCGAGATCGAATTTCCCTATGTCGATTGGCTCGACCATCTAACGGATCCCTGGGCAGCATCGATTGAGTTCGTTGAAGAGACCGACGACGAACTCGTCCAGCGGATCCGGAATCACCAAACGGATCGGCTCCGTTACGCCGCCTCATCGCGTGTGCCACTTTCCATTCGACAGGCCGCGCCGGAAGTCCCACTTTATATCGCCGATACCCCTATCTTCCGCCACGGCCGGATTGAATTGCTGTGGTATGTCCGGGAACAAAGCCTCTGCATCGATTACCACCGGTATGGAAACTTGGGTGCCCGCGCGGATGAAACGCGAGCCGAAGTCCTGTAATGGTGAACATTCCATGGAGGTGGCCACCGTCCATGGCCACCTCCGGTTTCTTTTCCTGGCAATTTGGGAACGTGCGATCGAGGGATGTGTGGGTGTTTAGCGGCGGCGTCTGACCAGGAGAGCCAAACCACCCAGAATCAATAGCGCCAAGGACGCCGGTTCCGGCACGAGTGCAAAGATTTCAAGCTCCTCCGCCCCAACGAAATGCTCCACATCAGGGTTGATTCCGCCCGGAGGCCCATAGATACGTACGCCATTCACGCCGTCAATGGGGTCAAATGTCCACAGGAATGGCGCCACCTCCGCCCAGTTCGCGACATTAATCAGATAATCCAAATCGTCCGGATAGCGGCCCATGTCCAGCCCGGTCACGTCGACCCAGGTCGTGCCGCCGTCGGTCGTGTATTGGACCTTCATTGTGTCCAGTTCGAACCAGCCGCCATCCCAGAAGGTTTTGAATGTAACGCCAATGGCAGCAACATTCTCTTTGGGGGAATCTAGCAGCACGCCGAAGTAGTCGTTTTCGTCCGTTCCCCCCCAGGTCGTTTCATAGCTCCACGATTCGAAGTTGCCATCGTTCAAACACCAGGGTTCGGCCCACTGCGTGTGGCTCCAGATTGTTGGCTGGTTCAGCGCCAGGTTGTTCTGCAGGTCGATCTGGTTGGCAATCGGAAGGTCGCCGCTGACCTGGAGTTCACCCACGCCAATCCATCCACCGCTATCGCCTGCGGGTCCGGACTGTGGCGCTCCTATCAAGCGGACTCCCCAGACATTGCCGGTGGCCATGGTGGGAGTGATTGTGTACTGACGATGCCCATTCATGAAGGTATTGTCATAGGGCGCACTCCACGAGACAGCGATCTCTTCCCAAACACCACCCTCTTTGATCGGTGCGTTTCGAAGCACTTCAACTCTCGGAGTGCTCGCGAAGGTGCCGCCATCCCCGTAAATCCGATTGGAGTAATTGATCTCCGTAATCGAGGCGGGAAGTTTGAATTGATAACCGGCGAAGTCCTCGGCGGTGGTGCCACCGTACGTGTTGACGTTGGAGTAGGGATCCCCGTTGTTCATGAGCCACCAGGGTTCACCGTTCCCTCGATCGCTGGCATAGTCGTAGAGGCCCTGGCCTCCGTTCCCGATCGTGTCGCCGTAGTCGATACCCAAGCTGGTTGTATAGCGGGCCTCGACGTTGGTATTTGAGAAAGTCGTTAAATCGGCAGCATCGACTCGAAATCCCATTATCCCAAGCAAGGGAATCATTAGAAGGAACGACCATCTATTCAAAGACATTAGCTCTCTCCCATCGCGCGGAATTGAGAATGAATCACAGGAGGGCAGAACGGCGCTTTTCGTTATCCCCCATAACAGTTCTTCATGCACAGCCCAAATGCTGGCAGAAACGGCCAGATGACCGGTATTTCGTCTATTGTCATCCAGTTCTGAATCATGTCAAGATATTTCTTAATGATATTATTAATTATTGACAATGGATTCAGGCAGGGTTTTTCGGAAGGGTGTGTGCGATCAGGGCCGTTTACGGCCCTTCTCCGCCGAAGGCGGTATTCGGCCCGCCGTTTATGGTGGGTTGTGGCGACCATGCAAACAGACCCACCCACCATCCCACGGCCGCCCTCGGCGGCCGTGGGATGGTGGGTGGGTCATGGAATATCGGGTGGCCGAATTCGCGAACCCGTGCTCAAGCACGGGTCGATTACCACCTACGGCGGAAAACGGCCATGAATGGCCGTCCGGAATTTGGGGATGTTTTCGCTGGTTTGGAGGTTGTGTCGTTTATAAGTTTTGTCTCAATCGGTCCGAACTTAAAAGCAGCACAACCCCAAGCAGGGCGAGGGAAGACGGTCTTGGGATAGACTCCAAGGATCATGAAAATACCTATCCCTCTTCCCACGATTTGGAACGTTCGACGGCGGCGGTCCAGCGTTGGCGTCGTGCCATGGCTTCCTCGGGCGAGATCGCTGGTTCAAATCGGCGATCCATTTGCCAATGCGATGCGATTTCCTCGTGGTCTTTCCAGATTCCCGTTGCCAGGCCGGCCAGGTAGGCAGCTCCGAGTGCCGTCGTTTCGATGATTTTTGGTCGAACGACAGGCCTCTGGAGGATGTCGGCCTGGAGCTGCATAAGCATATTATTGGCGGCCGCGCCGCCGTCGGCTCGGAGTTCGATGATTTCAGTGCCCGCATCAGCTTGCATCGCATCGGCTAGGTCGGCGACCTGAAAAGCGATCGATTCAAGTGCCGCTCGCGCAATATGGCCAGGCGAAGTGCCCCGGGTGATTCCAACCAGAATTCCGCGGGCGTAGGGATCCCAATGGGGCGCGCCGAGGCCAGCGAATGCGGGGACCAGATAGAGCCCCCCAGAATCGTCGACCTGTTGGGCGAGGGATTCGACGTCGGAAGATGCATGAATCAGCCCGAGCCCATCGCGGAGCCATCCAACAACAGCCCCGCCGATAAAGACACTTCCCTCCAGGGCGTATTCGCGATTGCCGTTGGTCTCCCAGGCTACCGTCGTTAATAACCGGTTCCTCGAAACGACCGCTTCAGTCCCAGTCTGCATCAGCATGAAACAGCCGGTCCCGTAGGTGTTTTTTATCTGTCCGGGTGTAAAACAGGCCTGCCCAAAAAGAGCCGACTGCTGATCGCCGGCAATCCCACCGATGGGAATCCCGGCCAGTGGTAGCGATGTGGCGACGTGACCGAAGATACCACTTGATGATCGAACTTCCGGCAACATCTCCCTGGGGACATGCAGCCATGAAAGCAGTTCGTCATCCCAATCGCCCGTATGAAGGTTGTAAAGCATGGTTCGCGAGGCGTTGGAAGCATCCGTCCCATGGCAGGCACCATCAGTCAACTGGTAGAGAAGCCAGGTGTCGATCGTTCCAAAGGCGAGTTCTCCAGCCTCGGCTCGTTTTTGTCCGCCGGGTATCTGATCGAGGATCCAGGCAATTTTGGTGCCTGAGAAGTAGGCATCGATTTCCAGGCCGGTTTTTTCCCGAATCACCCGATCGGCAATGTCCGTCTTTAACGATTGACACACCGTGGCGGTCCGGCGATCCTGCCAGACAATGGCGGGATGGACTGGTTCGCCAGTCGAACGATCCCAAACGACTGTGGTTTCGCGCTGATTGGTGATTCCGATGGCCGCAATATCAGGGGCCGTCAACGAGGCCGCCTTCAGAACTTCCTCCGCAACACCCAATTGAGTGGTCCAGATTTCGACCGGATCGTGTTCCACCCAGCCGGGCCTGGGAAAAAACTGTTGAAATTCGCGCTGGCAGGCCGCGACGATCGATCCGGATGCATCAAAAAGGATCGCCCGGGAACTGGTGGTTCCTTGATCAAGAGCCAAGACGTAGGGCATGGAGGCGACCTGGATTCCATGGAATGAGCGGAAATAAGTCAACGCGGTAAGAGTGGAAAAAGCATACTCCAACAGAAATCCGGGCAAAAGGAGGGTGTCAAGAAAGCCAAATCCTTGCCTTTTCGATTCGAGAGGGTACTGATATACTGTCCAACTCGATCCTTCACTTGCTGGCTGTCAAGCCGCGGGATTCGAACCAACCACTAGAAGTCCACGAGTTCTAAGCATACGAGTCATGGCAAAACCTGGTCGAAAAATCAAAAAGGCAAATCACGGGAAACGCCCGGCGAACAGCAAAATGCGCAAACAACGGCGGCAACGGGTCAAGACATAAATTCCCAGACTTTCTGGGCTCAAGATCCATTCCCTGGTTGCGCGGCTTGCTGCTTGGCATGATCGTGCCCTCCTCCTATCAAGCAACTTGTTCACGTTCCCTATCTCGAGGTACCGTACGTGGCTGCAAAGGATTTGATCATCGATTTTTCAGAGTATAACCTGAACCATATCGTGGCCGATTTGGAAGAAATCCGGCGCTATAATCCGCAGCGCTATGAGATGGAACAACTGACGGCGATTGTTTATGACGATTCCGAACGGAATATCAGTGTTGGGTATAAAGATATTGGTGAAAATGAGTTCTGGATTCGCGGGCATATGCCGGGAATGCCACTCATGCCGGGCGTCGTGATGTGCGAGGCAGCTGCCCAACTATGCGCCTACCATACGCAGAAACACGATCTGATCGGTGCCGAAATGGTAGGATTCGGAGGCCTCGATGAGGTACGTTTCCGAGGTGTTATTGTTCCCGGTGATCGCCTGGTAATCGTTGCACAACTGACCAAGGTCCGCCGAGGTTCATTGCTCAAGAGTCGATTTCAGGAATTTGTCCGGGAATCCCTTGTCTGTGAGGGATCCATCACGGGCATCCCCATTCCTGTCGACTCGATTCCCAAACGCAACCATCCATAATCCTCGCTGATGGGCCGTCGAGCACTCCGCAAAATCGATCCGAATCTTGATCTTGCGCGCCATCTCAAGACGTTCGATCAGCTTCCGGATCCATGGGACCTGGAGGCACTCTTCGGGCGCGTTGCCCCGTTGGAGGTCGAAGTTGGCTGCGGGAAGGGGCTCTTCATGCAATCAGCGACGGCCTCGCGGCCCGAACACGTTTTCTTGGGTATCGAGGTCGCCCGAAAATATGCTCGATTCTGTGCCGCACGACTGGCAAAAAACAACTTGGAGAATGGAATGATCGTCCATGGCGATGCGTTATGTATCTTCCATGCACTGCTGCCGAATCAATCCGTTGCATCCGTTCATATCTATTTTCCGGATCCATGGTGGAAAAAACGGCACCGAAAACGACGTGTCATGACCGGGCCGTTCGTCCAGGATGTCGAACGGATTCTGACCGTGGGCGGGCGGCTGCATTTCTGGACCGATGTCCGTGATTATTTTGACGAGACACTCGACTTACTTGCCTCCCATACCAATCTGACCGGGCCGTTGGAAGTCCCCGAAGTTCCGGCCGAACACCCGCTCGATTACCGTACCCACTTCGAACGTCGAATGCGCCTTGCCGGAGAACCCGTCTACCGGGTGGAATTTGAGAAATAAGAAGATTTGGAACAATTGCGAAACGAGAAGTATTCACATAAACGGAGCATTGGCATGTGGATTGTTGCACAATTAGATATTCTTTTCAATAGAATAGAGACAGGAAATAAATATGATGATGAACCTATCAAAAAGTTGAAAAAATGGGAGGAACAGAATTTCCTGAATAATACCAGATTTCATGAGAACATAAACAGATTAGCCAATTTACAAGAAAAAGGTTGGAAAATAATAGTTGGTGACATCATCAACGGTTCCTTAAAAATCACCCTCATAAAAAACAATATCGATAAAGAACAAGCGTCGGTGGAAATTGAAAGTTCCAAATTACTAGACACGAGAGTGACATTAAATGATGTGATGGATTTATTATCAGTCGATATAGATATATGTTATTGAAAATACATCTAACGGATGACAAGGCGCGTTATTGCTGGAAGGAAATAGTAGATCCCCATGATCATTGAGCCATGGATCCGCGATAATGTTTGTTTGAACGCACACCCGGAGGGTTGTTTTCGTCAGGTCGAAGAGCAAGTGCGTTACGTTACCGAGCGGGGCCCCATCGACGGCCCGAAACGGGTTCTGGTCATTGGGGCCTCGAATGGTTATGGCCTGGCGACTCGGATTGTCTCGACATTTGGATCCGGCGCGTCCACGGTGGGCGTGGCATACGAACGTCCAGCGAAAGGAAAACGGACGGCGTCGGCCGGTTGGTACAATAACGAGGCGTTCACTCGCTTGGCTCGGGAAAAGGGATATGTGGCCCGGAATATCAATGGCGATGCCTTTAGCATCCAGATCAAGAAACAGGTATCCGAAGCTGTCCGGGAATCGTTGGGGGCACTCGATTTTCTGGTCTACAGTATTGCGGCACCCCGCCGAGAGGATCCAGAAACGGGCGATCTCTATTCCTCCGTCATCAAACCGATTGGCCAGCCCTATTCCGCCAAAACCGTTGATTTCCTGACAGGCCAGGTCCAAGACCAGACCAGCCTGCCGGCGACCCCTGAAGAGGTGGCTCATACCATCAAGGTGATGGGGGGTGAAGACTGGTCCTTATGGATTGAGCATCTCCTCGAAGCGGATCTCTTGGCTGGTGGTTTTCAAACGATTGCCTTCTCGTACATCGGTCCGGAAATCACCCGGCCCATCTACCGCGACGGTACAATTGGTCGAGCCAAGGAGGATTTGGAACGCCATGTTCAAGTGATCAATCGGATCCTTGCCCCGCGATCAGGCCGCGCGGTGATCGGGGTCCAGAAGGCCCTGGTGACACGGGCCAGCGCCGTCATCCCCGCGGTGCCGTTGTACATTTCGCTTCTCTATCAAGTCATGAAGGCCAAGGGCTTGCATGAGAATTGTATTCAACAGATTTTCCGGCTCTATCATGACTTCCTCTTCTCACCCGAACCCGCGCCGACCGACGATCTTTGCCGCCTGCGATTGGATGATTGGGAGATGCGACCGGATATCCAAGCCGAAGTGGCCAAGCGATGGGTCGAGGTCAATGACGAAAACGTCTACCAACTCGCTGACCTCGAGGGTTTTCGCGAAGAATTCTTGCGGCATCATGGATTCGGGATCCCCGGAATCGATTATCGCAAGGATGTGACGCTTCCACCGGAAGAAGGCTAGTGCTTTGACAAACCTTAAATCTAACCGTTCACAATCCGCCGGGGACTGGCTCATTTTTCGGCCCATTTTGGCCTTTCCACCAGTTCGTGCGTGAAGGCCGAAAAATGTGCCTGTCCCCTTTCGGCCAAGTTGACAAGCACTAGCGGGATTTCAGACCGATCCCTGGGTCGTGTAATTGTTCCGGCCACTGAAATGCGTTCGCACGATCCACCATCCGCGCAACGATCTCGGGATACTTCTCGGCGACATTCGTCGATTCGCTAATGTCCAGATCCAGGTTATAGAGCTCCAATCCGCCGGAACC
>JAFGFZ010000139.1 GCA_016930815.1 Pirellulales bacterium
CCCCGCATCGTACTTGGGGCAAACCACAGATCCACCCGGCATCGATTGATGCATGCGGGTTGTTATCGAATTCGTTCCCCCCTTTCTCCCTGGTAAGCTCCTTTGTGCCCATCAGATATTTTCCACCGCGAGGAATGATAAGAAAGGATTGGATCTTATGACGAAGCACTTCTTGGCTGCCCTTGGAATTGGCTTGCTCTTTTATCACGGTACGTTTGCCAACGTCGTGGATACCTTTGATTTTTCAGATGCCAACCATGCCGGTAGTCTCGGCAATTCCGACAATACTGTATCTACGCGACCCACCTCGATTGGACCGGCAGGATACACGATCGGCGAAATTCACTGGAGCGGTCATGCATCGCCAGTACCCGCGGATTCCCAAACCTACGGTAGTGAATTGATGCTTAGGATCACACATAACGCGGTGCCGTATGACATCCAACTCGGCACTGGAAAATACTATTCGGAGGGAACACCATTTTCTGGAAGCACCTATCTTCTGGCCCTGGCTGGTCTTTCCGTGGCGCAGAATGATTCTTTCACATTCGAATTCTATGACACGTATGACGACAATGCTGGTGTCGATGCGACATGGAATGATCTGACGATCGACTTCACCGATGAGATCCCTCCGATCATTGATCCGGTGGCAGCAGGATTCATTCGGATTGATACAACTGGATCCAGTTCTTTGAACACGAATCCGGGTGGTGCCGGTGAGAACTATTGGGGGATCGAATATGGTGCCGACACCGGCGGATTGCCCGCCATCGAATCGATCGAGATCATCATGGCAGAAGACGTTCGGGCGGCCGATATAGTATTTGATCCTTATTATCCTGATGGTACCTTTGTTGCTAATACATTGAATGGCATCACTAGCGCGAATGCCTCGTTCTCCCATGTTGATGAAGATAACCCGACCCGATACGGTCGCATGCTGCTCGAATTTCAATCCGGGGATTTCATGCCTGGCGATTTAATCCGTTTCGGCATTGCCATTAATGAGTCTGATCGTTGGGAAGATCCCGATTATGCGGTGAATGGGTATGATATCCATCTTTCAGATCCTCCAATCAAAATCATCATCCATTTTGAGGATGAAACTCAATCGATCGGTTACCTGACCGGCATAGCCTCGACGGCATCACCGAATATCTCTCTTTTTTCCTATGTGGATATCCCTGTTATACCGGTCTCATTCAATCCGGCCGATTTCAATGAAGATACCATGGTTGATAGCGACGACTTGACCCTCTGGTCAACCGGTTTCGGCAAGGAATCTGGGGCCTTGCATGGGGACGGAGATGCCGACGAAGACGGGGACGTGGATGGAACGGACTTCTTGATTTGGCAACAGAATTATGGTTTCGGCACCACTGGAAGTGGGCTATCTGCCACGGCCATCCCCGAGCCGGCTTCATGGATTCTGTTCGCCTTGGCAACCGCCGCCATGGTGCCTTGGCGCCGATTCATGGCTGCGTGTGCCCTGGTATTGCTCTGCGCCAGTATCGGATCCGCGTCCGTCTATGATACGATCTTGCTCGCCGATGCTCCAAGCAATGACGAACAATGGAGTTCCGTGAACCACGTTGAGACCTACCTGTCCCAGGCAACTTCCGCCTACACGCTGGGTGAGATCCGCTGGAGTGGCATGGCCCAGGCCGTGGAAGATACAACGGCCGGGGTTGGTGATGACCGTTTCCCCTCCTGGGGCAATGAACTGTACGCCCGGATTACGCACGAGGATACCTCCCTCAATGCAACCACCTTTGATATCCCGCTTGGCAGCGGTGGTTGGTTCTGGCAGGCACCAGTCGCCTTCTCCGGTTTCATTCCCCACCTTGCCGGATTGGTCGTGAATCCTTCGGATAAGTTCACGATCGAACTCTATGAGAGTGTCGATGATATAGAAGCCGATGGTGGATATACGGATGCCATTTGGTCCACCCTGGCCTTTGAATTGACCGACGAGAATCCGGCACCCCCAATCACCGCGCCTGTGGCGGAAGGCTATGTCCGCTTCAGCACGGCTGGCTACAACACGCATTCCTATGATTCCAACGCCATCGAATATTGGCGCGTCGAATATGGTCCGGATGCTTCGGGTAACCTTCCAGCCATTGAATCGATTACCATTGACGTCGGCGATCCGGACGTGGTCTCTTTTGATCCGACCGATCCTAGTGGAGACCTAGTGTACTATTATGATGATGGTTACCAACGGGGTTTGTCCGATCCAGATATTACCAATGCCGATGTTGACGAACCGGCATCTCTTTTTGATTTGGCATTCGGCCAGTTTATTTTCACTTTTAAGACCGGTGCGTTTGCTCCGGGTGATGAATTCCGCTTCGGCAGCGATCTCGACGGCGCCCCGAAGGATGGATCTTTATTGCGGACGCTGGAAACACCGATTGAGCTCAGGATCACGTTCGAGGGCGGGGCAGAGGCCACTGCATACCTGACCGAACTGGGATACACGGGCCCCGGTGAATTCCAATTTTCCTACGGCGATGTCGCCGTCCCGATTCATGGATCCGGCACTGCCGCGGTTCCTGAACCGGCCACGCTGTTTTTGCTTGGCCTGAGCTTACTTGCTTGGCTTCCGTTCCCGCGCCGCCGCTAGCGATTCGTATACAGAGAACATGGACTGGATCTATTGAAACAGGCCGCCCATCAAGGCGGCCTGTTCTTTTTCTGCAGCGGTACGTGGTTCTTATTTCTGACGCAAGGATTTATTTTTCTTCTTCCTCCTCCTCATCCTCTATATCTTCTTCATCCTCCTCCTCATCGTCCCACTCTTCGTCGTCTTCTTCGTATTCGTATTCGTCATCCTCGTCATATTCTTCATCTTCATCGTCTTCGTCTTCGATATCGCTATCTACTTCTTCCCATTCATCATCGAGTTCATCATCATCGTATTCTTCTTCGTCGTCTTCATCAAATTCATCGTCTTCGAATTCATCTTCATCGTTCATGGATTCATCCTCCTCTTCGGGGTCTTCGTCATCATATTCTTCAACATCTTCGAACTCGTAGTCGGCCTCGAATTCGTCTTCCGGTTCATCATAGTCAGCCACGGTCATTTCCTTTCCATTTTTTTCAATATCGTCTTCGGGCCTACTTCCGGTTGAACACGGGACTGTCAGGATGCTATCATGGGCAACCGATGATAGGATATCCGTGTTACTGGTTGTCACCGTTCCAGTGGCCGGTTTCGCTCCGCATGTTGTAGGAACGATAGCAAGCGCTGTCAATTCATCAAGATCCCTGAGGCCAAAAACTTGTAAAAAAAATTTCGTCGTTCCGTAGAGAAACGGTCGGCCCAATTCGTCCGACCGACCGACAATACGCAATAAATCGCGTTCCATCAACTGCCGGAGCAGTTCGGCGCATCCAACGCCGCGAATTGCCTCGATATCCGCCCGGAGGATCGGCTGACGGTAAGCGACGATTGCGAGTGTTTCCATGGCCGGGCTGGAGAGCCGGATTTCCGGCAAATTGCCTCGGAGCCGCCGCATCCAAGGGGCAAATTCCGGTTGTGTTAACAGCTGAAATCCCCCCCCCACCTCATGGATCTGAAATGCACTTTGCCGTTTGGTCAGTTGTTTTCGAAGGACTCGGACGAGATTTCTTGCTTCCGTTCCGTCGGCCAAATTGGCCAACTTCGCTAATTTTCGGCTGGAGAGGGGTTCTCGCGAGAGAAAAAGGACCGCTTCCAGCCGCGATATGCGGTTTTGGGCTGGCTCGTCTTCTGGCCCAGTCCGCGGACCGGATACGGGAGGAATTGGCAACCATCGCTTGAGCTGCCAAACTGGCCGCAAACTGCCGGACCGCCTGAACGGATTGGCGTTGCTTCGGTGTTCTCTCCACGGGCACCGTTTTGGGTGATTTTTCGAGAGTAACAGAATGTGTTTCGGCAGGGACATGGCAGGAGCCGGGCAGCCTTTTTCTAACTTATTGGTTGGATGTAACTCCCGCTAGCACGCGGCGGATTGCCTCCTCGCCAGTCGGTGCAACTGCCTCGAAATGCCGGTGAAGGCCCGGTTGACCTCCGATGGCTACTTCGCATTGGAACCGATAGAGTTGGCCATCGTCTCCCCATTTTTCCAATAAATAGTTCGTCGCTCCAAGTTTCTGGAGTTGCGATGCCAATTCGGCAAGAGAAGAAGCCGTTTCCGTCAAAGGCCTTTCACCGGTTGGCCGGTCCAGCGGCCCAATGATGGATTGAGCTCCACCGGATGGAGAGAGTCCAGGTACGGATGGAGCCGATTGAATCGGTTTTGGCGGGATCATCGGAGCCAGGAAAGGATCGGTCGTCTCTCGGCTGGAAACCGATTCCTCAACGGGTGTCCGAGTATCCCCCAGGGCGGTGGGTACCCGCATCGAATCGCCGTTGGGATAATCCATGGTTTCTGAATGGGGGATTTCTGATTGGGGTGCCTGAATCTGTGCCTTACGCGGTAGGTCGGCCAGAGTTCGGTCCACGCGTGCAGCCACAACCTTTGGTTCCGCTTGTTTTTGCAACCAGCAACCGAAACGGGCCAAAATGCGCCGCGGACCCGCCGGAAGCCGAGGTATTTGCATCGCCCCGTAAGTCATGCCCAAAACGCAGCATAACATGACGAGGATGCGGATTACAGCTCGTTTTGTTGGCATGGGGTGCCTTATTCTATTTCCGTGGCTTCAACGCAGAGGATCATATCGGTCTCGCACGACGGTCGGCAAGATCGATTTTCGCTACCCCGCCTCCCGTAAAAAATACGAATCGGTTATACTATGCCCTTTATTCCAAACAGTCCTATCCGGCCATTGTAGGACTGATTTCTGGACGGAGCCCCCTCGTGACCGGCAGCGTTATAAGCATTCCTCTCCCAGGTGAGACATTGGACCAACGACCTCGTGAATCGGTTGGTCTCGATTGGAACTGTTATTTTTGCGGGCCGGAAAACCGCCTGGCCGAGTATGTTTTGAACCGGATCCTTGCCTGGATGATCCCCTCAAATGGCCAAGAGGCCGGCTATCCTGCCTCGGCGGATCCTTTTCCGATCAATCCGCTCGTATTTTTTGGCCCCACAGGTTGCGGCAAGACGCATATGGCGCGCGGTTTATACCTCCAATGGCGGGCATCCTTTGGTGCCGATGAGGCGGTCTATTCAACGGCTATTGATTTTGCACGATCGGTCACTTCGGCGGACGATGCATCCTCCCGTACTCATCTCTTGAAATCGTTTTGCCGTCCTTCGCTCGTGGTGTTGGATGATCTGGACAAGTTTCCCAACCGGCCATCATTGCACTGGGGATTGCGCCGCGTCATGGATACGATCGCGAACCAGGGTGGTCTGTTGATTGCGACCTCCTCGGCAGCTCCTGAATGCATCTTATGTCTTCCACCCGCCATCCGATCGCGATTGGCTCAAGGCTCTGTTATCCCAATTGCCTTGCCCGGTGTCGCCGTCCGGCGAGAATTGGCCCGACGCCTGGCTCATGGGCGTGGGATGACCCTTACTGATCGTGAGTTATCCGCGGTCGCCGGCTCTTTCGACGTCTCCCCGCGCAGCATTGCCCGACGATTGAATCATTTGGAACGATCACGGAACAGTCGCGACGTGGATTATCCTTCGAGGACCATCCTTGATTCATCGGATGATCCAGGCCAGATCGACAAACCCTTGATCCCGATACTCCCGACGATCACCGCGACCATCGCGCGATACTTCAAATTGACACCATGGGAACTCAAAAGTCAGTCTCGCCGGCATACCATTGTCCATGCACGCGGTATTGCCATGTACCTGGCCAGGGAATTGACCGACACGAGTTTATCAAAGATCGGCCATGAATTCGGGAACCGGGATCACTCTACCGTACTCCATGCCTGCCGTAAAATTGCCGATTTGATCTCTCGTGATGAGACAACCCGAACCACTGTCGCCGAATTGAGTAGGATTTTAATGTGTGCGTGAGATGTTCATGTGGATATTTTGTCGTGTGCATGTTGGCCCTATGCACAAATCCATTGGATGAATGAATACATAAACAGAATCTACGATCAATGTACTTGGCAACACACCAAACGCACTGTGACTGGACGCATGCCCAACTTGTTTTCCACTGCTCGAAAATCAATCCAATTTGTTTGCCGTATGAGACTTACGCTACTTTTGTTCGTCCGGGCAGACATATTGGTATGTCTCATTTATAAAATAATAAGTTCTTAAAGCATTTATTTAAATTAACGGGTTTGGGTCTCCAGCAAAGAAATCAGAGAATTGCGATGAAAATTACATGCCAGCGGGAAAAGTTTCTGACGGCTTTGCAAACAGTTGCAGCAGTTGTCCCAACACGGAGTACCAAAAACATTCTGCAAAATGTCAAACTGGAAATTGGGGATAATTTCGCGACCCTCATGGCAACTGATTTGGAAGTGGGGATTCGTTATGAGGTTTCCAACATTCAAGTTGAACGCCCAGGAGTGGTCATTCTTCCAGTCGCCAGGTTTGGAGCCATTCTCCGTGAAAGTGCGGATGAAATGATTCGAATGAACGCAAATGATCGGAGTATTGTCATTCAAGGCGAGCACAGTGAGTTTAATTTACAGGTTACGGATCCGGCTGAGTTTCCTCCCATCGCGATATTTGAAGAAACGCAATATGTTGAGTTATCGGCTCGATTGTTTCGCGAACTGATTCATAGGACAATCTTTGCCACGGACAACGAAAGTAGCCGTTACGCTCTTGGTGGAATCCTGATCGATATAGAAAACGACCATATTGCGGCCGTAGCGACCGATGGGCGGCGGCTGGCTAAAATGGAAGGGCCTGTTACGGCCACGGATGGCTATGTGCCAAGCGAGGGAGTGACAATTGTTCCCAGCCGGGCCATGCAACTTATCGAACGGACGATAAGCGATAGCGAAAACGAAGTTCGCATTGCCTGTCATGCCAATGATATTTTGGTAAAAAGCCAATACGCGACTATTTATGCCCGATTGCTGGAGGGGCGCTTCCCGAAGTGGAGAGATGTCTTCCCCAAATATTCCGATGCTGTTCGCATGGATTTGCTCATCCGTCCATTCTATGCGGCAGTTCGCCAGGCAGCGATCGTCACCACCGAGGAGAGCCGGGGTATCAATTTTACTTTCGGATCGGGGGCACTCGTTCTGACTGGCCAGTCGGCGGATGTCGGCCAATCCCGAATCGAGATACCTATTCCTTACGATGGGGCCGAAGTGACCATCAAACTCGATCCCCGTTTTGTTAGTGATTTCCTCAGGGTCCTTGATCTGGATAAAACTTTCAACATGACATGGAAGGATGGTGAAAATGCCGTCCTTTGTTCAACCGACGATGGATATGCATACGTGATCATGCCTCTTGCGCGGGACCGGTGACCGTTGCGGAAGAAATAGGCATCGATCCATGGATTCCAAGAGATACACCGCGGAAATCCATGGATCCCATGGAAGGAAATCCGAGGGAAGGGCATAACGCCCATGAGATAAAATCATGCGTGATTTGAACGATGATACGATCGATCACTTCGAAGGTTTCCAGGACCGCAGGCGTCGAGAACAGCGGAGTTCCTATTTCCGAGAGCCTAAGAGAGCGAAAGAGATCATGGCTGCAGTGATGCGCCGCCACGGATATGGAAACGTTCTTACACTGAATCAGTATCACGCAGTACTGCAAAATACGGTCGGCGATATGTTGAGTTCCTTCGTGCGGGTTGTTGGTCTAAGCCGCGGCCGGCTTGAAGTAGTCGTCGCCAATTCAACTGTTTTACAGGAACTGGCATTTTATAGAAAAAAAATCCTGGAAGCGTTGGCTGATGCCATCCCAGATGGATCCATCCAAGACATCCGTTTTCGTATTGGGCCAGTGGATACGGAGGCGGATTGAATGAAGAACGGATACCGAGTATGAATGACGATGCAATTCCTGAAAAACTACCACAAGAGATAAAACCCAAGCTCGATCCGCCACGCGCTGAATTTGAATACGATGCTGAGGATCTGCAACACCTATCGGATCTCCAGCACGTGCGCGAACGGCCAAGCATGTATATCGCAGATACGGCCTCTCGAGGCTTGCACCACTTGGTTCATGAAGTGGTCGACAACTCAATCGACGAGGTGATGGCAGGCTTCGCGAGTGAAGTTCTTGTGAAAGTCAATGCGGATGGTTCCGTGACCGTCGAAGATAATGGCCGCGGAATCCCCGTGGAACGACACCCGCAGCTTTCCGAGCAAGAAGGCCGCGATGTGTCGACACTTGAGGGTGTCATGACATTCCTGAAGTTCGGAGGGAAATTTGAAAAAGGTGCCTATCAAACCTCAGGCGGATTGCATGGCGTTGGTGTTACCGTAGTTAATTTTCTGAGCGAATGGTGCGCTGTTGAAGTCTTTCGAGACGGCCACGTTTATCAACAGGAATATGAGCGCGGTATCAGCCAAGGTCCCGTCGAATGTGTCGGTGTTAGCAACAAACGGGGTACCAGAACTACCTTCAAGCCGGACAGCCAAATCTTTCAGACGACTAGGTTTAATTATGACACGCTCTATAAAAGGCTCCAGGAACTCGCATTCCTCAATCGCGGTGTCCGAATCGACTTTTATGATGAACGGAATGGCGAGGGGGACGAGTTCTGCTATGAGAGAGGAATCATCGAGTATGTTGAATATCTCAATAGAGCCAGTGAAGTTCTGCATGAAGATGTTATTTATTTTTCCGGCGATTGCGAGGGAATCGGTTATGAAATTGCCATGCAGTACTCAAATGAATACACCGAGAACATCCATGCCTATGCAAATAATATCCATAATCAGGAAGGGGGTACGCATGTTACCGGATTCCGAACGGCTCTGACACGAACTCTCAATAACTATGGCAAAAAGGAAAAATTGTTCAAGGATGCAACTCCCTCCGGGGATGATTTCCGCGAAGGGTTAACTGCGGTGATCGCGCTACGCATCCCGCACCCTCAATTCGAAGGGCAAACGAAAACAAAGCTCGGGAACAGCGAAGTCGAGGGGATTGTCAGCAGTACTGTCATCGAGGAACTGGGCAAGTACCTGGAGGAAAACCCAAAGACGGCTAAAACGGTAGTTCGCAAGGGGATTTTGGCGAGCGAAGCCCGCGAGGCGGCACGGAAGGCAAAAGCCCTCCTGAGGGAAAGAAAAGGGGCACTTGCCGGTGGAAGTCTGCCCGGGAAACTCCGTGATTGTACGAGCCGGGATGTCGACCGCTGCGAATTGTACCTGGTCGAGGGCGATTCGGCTGGAGGAAGTGCCGAAGGTGGCCGCTTCCGCGAGTATCAAGCGGTTCTCCCGTTGCGGGGGAAAATTATCAATGCCTACAAGTCCCGAGAGGACAAAGTCCTGGCCAATGAAGAGGTCCGTAGTATGATCACCGCCGTCGGTAGCGGAATCGGAGCCGAGCAGGATCTGACAAAACGCCGGTATGGCCGCGTGATTATCATGACAGATGCCGACGTGGATGGGAGCCATATCCGCACGCTTCTTTTGACTTTTTTCTACCGGCAGATGTACGAATTGGTTGCCGGTGGTCATGTCTACGTTGCCCAGCCCCCCCTCTATCGAGTCCGCAGTAAGAAAAAGACCCAATATGTCCAGACAGACGAGGAGATGAAAAACCAACTCCTCGAACTCGGTTTGCAGGATTCTGTCTTCAATGCCGGCGGCGGCCGTCTGATCCGTGGCGAAGAACTGGCGAAATTATGCCACACACTTGCCGCCATTGAGGATTCACTCATCGCGCTGGAACGGCATGGGATCAACCTCCGCATCCATGCAGAACGCCAAGATCCAGAAACTGGTAGGCTGCCTGTCTTTCATCTGTTCCTGGGCCACGAGGAGCATTGGTTTCAAAACCGGTCAATGCTCGATTCCTGGGTGCAAGTTCGAGCGGCCGAGTTAGGCCGGGAACTGATTGTGCCCAATGGCACACCCGCGGATCTTGCTGCCACGGATTCGAATGGGAGCATTCCAGACGAATCGCTCCGAGTCCGTATCGTTGAACTCCACGAAGTGCGAACAATCAATACGCTTCTCAAGGATCTCCGCGAAATGGATTTCGACATCCAGTCGCTCATCCCACAAGAACGGACAGGGGAAATTACCAGCCGCTACTACCTCCGGCGCGGCGATTCCGAAATCGGTCTCGATGATCTGAGGGCATTACCGGCAACGATCCGTGCTGCCGGCGAGAAAGGGCTTTCGATTACGCGCTTCAAGGGCCTCGGTGAAATGGATCCGGAAGAACTCCGCGAAACCACGCTTGATCCAGGCAATCGAACTCTTCTGCAAGTTCGCATGGAAGACGCCGGTGCCGCCGATGATCTTTTCCGTATCCTCATGGGCGACAATGTTGAAAGCCGGCGAGAATATATTCAAAAACATGCCCTGGATGCCAAGAATCTGGACGTCTAGA
>JAFGFZ010000140.1 GCA_016930815.1 Pirellulales bacterium
CACCGGTCAGTCCTTGAATCAGGCCGTAGCTGGACATCGCCCGAGCATACCAGTGGCCGCATTCGTATTCATTGAAGGGATTCCGGACGCGGCCATCGTAGCGGTCCCGGCAAGCCCGGACAATTTCCAAGCCCTGCTCCACCATGCCTTCCATCATCAGATGGGATGCGACTTGATACTCGATGCCCGTCCAGACCTCGTCACTGTAGACGAACGGAATGGATAGCTGTCCACCATGCGGCCATGTGCAGAGGAGAAGCCCGCCTTCCTTGCCACATGCAAATGTGGGCCGCTGCGGGTTAACATGATCGGTCAAATCCGGTTTGAAATTATATCGATGGATCGCATTGAGATTGCTCTTCACCTTCGTTCCATCCACGAGTTGCCCTAATCCACACATGCGTGCGATCCATAGACCAAGCACGCCATCCGATAGACATCCGGTGCCATACTGGTATTTAGGCCCCTGCTGATTCAACTTGGTGATAATATCCCGGTAACCTGTCCCATTCCCGGCTTCGGCCAGGGGTTGGAAATGAGCGTTGATACCCTCGGTTTGGATCTTTTGGATGAAGTATTCCCCATTGTAGAGTTCGTTTTCGAGATAGGTTTTCCCCTTGAGGAATAGTTCCTGGTAGCCGGCGACGTCCTCCCCCAACATCTGACCCATCTCGACCGCTGCCGCGAGCGCGCCAAGATAGAAGGTGGTACAGTGCCCGTCCGGCCCCCAATATTCAATGTCGTAGGTGTTGTGGTGAGGTTCCTCGAGTATTCCCTGATGGCGCGGATCCCAGGTCGCAATGCAATAATCGAGGCTTTGACGTACTTGCGGCCAAATGGTGCGAAGCCACGTGGTATCCCCAGAAATTCGCCAATCGCGATGGACTTTCATGATGCCGCCCAACTGCCCGTCCGCCGCGGCGTGGAACGTATGGGCAACAGGTCGAATCGGCAGCGCGGAACGGAAGGTTTGATGACCATCGGGACCTTGACTTTCATGGAACTCTGTCATGCGGAGCGATCGTTCCAGGTCGGGGAAAAGGTGGCACATTGCCTGGGCATAATTCCAGACATGCGTGCAGGATCCAGCACAGCAGCCCCGGTCATCACAGCAGCCTTCCCAGCACCAGAGCCGCCCGTTCTTCTGGCGGTGGACGGTCGGCGATTTGAGGATCGTCAAGTTGGCCGCAACGGCTTCGACCACCTCCGGTGGGAGGCTTGTGTCATAGAATGTGTCCCGGAATAACGCGCTTTTTTCGCGGAGCGCATGGTATTGGCTCCGCCACATGTTTGCCAGATCGGAAATACTAGAGAATTGACCGGCGTACCATGGACTGTGATACGTTGGGATGTCGCACACTCCTTCCGGACAGCATGCCGGTTCCGGACCCTCGGCAACCCAGTTCCCATAATTGGGCGCTTCAAAATCGTTCAAGACAATGGCATCCTTCAGTCCAGTCACATTCTCATCTGGTCGATCGGTCAGCACGATATGGTCGACATTCACATGGCCCCAGGCACCCGTCATGGCATCCACGATTTGGATCTTGGCCTGCTTTCCTTGGTAGTCCGTTAAGTCCCAGGTAGTCCGCTTCAGTGTTTCACTGTTCGCACCCGTTGCCGTCTGGACCACTTTCCCATCGACGAGCAGATTCATGCACGTTTTTCCAGCATGATTGCCACCGCCAATCAGGAACTGCATGAATTTTTTCGTCAGTTGGAATTCTGGAGAGGTCAGCGTGCCAATTTGTTGGTCGCCCGCGGGATCAAAGGTATTGACGAGCCCTTTGCCCAGGTATCCGGAGACGGATTGTTGATCGGGGGCTGTCCCAGCGGAAGGGCTGGTACCAAATGCGGGCCCGCGGACAGGCGTGGCGTCTTGGCCATAACGCATCTTCGTTTCCGGAACATACCAGGCGATCAGCAGTCGAACCGTTTTTGTTTGACCGGGTTCAATCGTCATCGGTACGAACAGGGATCCACCTCGGCTGGAACCCTGGATGGGGGGGTTGTCCATCAAACGGGCGGACTGGATGTTATCCCAGGTAATCGTCAGCGAATCCCACCAGCCCCCTTTGAACCAGCCATGATCCACAACGGCCTTATCTTCCGCCACGAAAAACGCGCAGGCGCCTTCCCGTTCCGGGTTCTTCTCGGAACCTTGTTGCCAGAGGATCAGTCCGTTTTCCAATGGTAGAATCCGATCGCCGCCACCATCGAGGGACATGAAATTCGTGGTATTGTACGAGAAGACCGCCTCGATGGGGTGATCTTTGGGATTGGAAAATGCATATTCCAGTGCGGCGACCGGTAGAGATGAATTGTCGGCATCTCCGGGAATGAACGGGCTCCAACCTGTGATTTGGACACCGAGTGGTATGTCGGAATCGGTCAACTGGATTGTCGCAAATGGGAACCGGGCCAGAAAACGGCACTCCTCGAATCTCGGGAATCCATGGCTGGAATGCCCGCCACCATTGCCAGCACCCGGTCGCCCAAAGATTTTCCAACGAGGGACCTGGCCCTCCAAGACCTTCGCCACGTTGCCTTTGGGGCCTTTCACGCAAAGGGCCGCGAAGGCACACGGCTCGTTGAATACTTCCATCTGATTCCGGAGTGAGACGTGGGAGATGGCCCCCGTCCCTTCGAGGCAGATCATTCCCGCGCCAACGCCCCCGAGCGGAAAGGCAACGCGGTTCGTATGGGCGCCGGTATACCAGCCGTTGTAGCCCCGTGGCGATGCTCCCATGAGATCACGACCCGTTCCCGAATAGGGTGTCCCCGCGATGAGGACCATCGCTAGAGTAGACCATAAAAGACAAGCCTTGGTATTCTTCACAGTTTTCATCATGGTCCTGGTCTCCTGAAAGGAAAGAGAGTGATCATCCGTCGTGGGCATGCGGGCAGCAAATAGGGGCCGTCTGGAACGGGTTGCGGAAACAAGAAGCCCGGCTTTTCACAAAAGCCGGGCTTCTTGCTTGAACGTACGGTCTGAAAATTCCAGAATGGACCATATTCGAATACACTTTTTAGATGGTGGCCGAAACCTATGTAAAAGTTATACCTCGATAGCAATACCAGGCAACCACTTTCCTCGGAAAGAGAATGCCGATCCATTTCCAAACGAGCAGCCATCTTGTGGATCATTCCGACGACATTCTGTCGCAAAATACATGTAAAACAGAAAAACTGCGACAAACAAATGCGACAAGTATGTGTTATAATGCGACATAAGCCATCTTGGGTGATTTCCGGTTGACGATTGTTTGGGAACGTCTTATCTATGGTGCAGGCTGGGAATAGAATGGGGAGCTTTGCCTATGAGGGATGTCAAACGCATTGCCCTGCTTTTGGGTCAGGATCTCGGCTACTGCCGGGATAATCTCCGTGGCATTCAGGCCTATTCGGTGACTCGCAACAATTGGATATTTCGGGACGCGGCGCCGGAGCCCGAAAACCTTGACGCCCTACGGGAATGGAAGCCGCATGGTTTTATCGCCCATCTCTTCCGGCGGGATCTGGCCGAGACATTGCAGCGGATGAAGCAGCCGGTGGTGAACACAACCAGCACCCTCGCGGACTGCAAGATTCCGCTGGTTGAGGTGGATCATTGGGCAGTTGGACGGATGGCGGCGGAGTATTTCTTGGATCGAGGGTATCAATCCTTCGGTTATTATGGCAGCAGTTGGACCCATTTTTCCAAAGCCCGCGAAGAATCCTTTCGCGCTGCCCTCGAAGAGAAAGGGCACACGGTTTCATCATGCCATGCGCTCTATTTACCACGCCCAACAGCGGAAGTCAGCTGGGCGAAAACAGAGAAACGGGTCCAGAAGTGGCTTGCTTCCTTTGAGAAACCCGTCGCGATCTTCTGCTGCAACGATGTCCCGGCTCGCGATTTGACCGAGATCTGCCTGCAACTGGACCTGCGTGTTCCCGAGGAAGTGGCCATTCTGGGAGTCGACAATGATGAATTTGAATGCCACCTGGCACGGCCCGCATTGTCCAGTGTCCAAATTCCTGGCGAACAGGTTGGCTATGAGGCAGCGAAACTCCTCGATGCCATGATGTCCAACCGGAAGTTGCGGATCCAACCGCTCTTCCTGCCACCGATCCGGGTGGTGACCCGCCAATCCACGGATGCACTGGCCGTTGATGATGAAGAACTCCGCAGGGCGTTGTCCTTCATCCGGGAAAATATTGGCCAAGAGATCAATGTCGATTCGGTGAGTCGGGGGACGCATCTGGGACGCCGGACCCTGGAGCGGAAAATGTCGCGGCTCCTGGGACGGACGGTCCATCAAGAGATCAAACGCATGCGACTCGAATTGGCCAAGGGCATTCTGACCTCCAGTAAAGTCGGCATGCACACGGTGGCCCACCGGTGCGGATTCAGCAGCGCCCGGCGATTCGCCGTGGTTTTCAAACAGAGCACCGGATCGACACCGACGGAATTCCGCGCAGCCTCGCACCGATCGCAGGGTTCCTGATCTTCGTTGGGATCTCTCAAAGAATCCGATAGAATCAAGTTTTCTTGCACTCTGCGGAATCCTGACGCTCGTCGTCTTTCGCTCCGCAAAAACATGATTTTTCGAGGAGAAAAAAGCGACTCTCCAGTACGTTCGTCTCGAAGCGTGCCTTGGAACCTATGTCGCAAAATCGAACCCACCCGACGCATTATTGTGTTTCCAAAAGATCGACAATGGCGTAGTATGAAATCGAAGTGAATACCGGCCGGGAGGATAATTCAGACCTTTCAGGCCGATGGCAGCCCAAATCAAGGGAGGCGAAGGATGAATCACCACCGTCCTCGGGGCTTTACACTCGTTGAACTCTTGGTTGTGATTGCCATCATTGGCATTTTAGTGGCATTGTTATTACCGGCAGTGCAGGCGGCGCGGGAAGCGGCGCGGCGGTCGCAGTGCCGGAACAATCTCAAACAGCTCAGCCTGGCGTTTCTCAATCATGAAAATGCTCACAAGCGATTCCCGTCCGGCGGCTGGGGATATCGCTGGGCACCCGATCCCGATCTCGGTTCAGGAACGGATCAGCCGGGCAGTGCCTTCTATAGCATCCTGCCCTATCACGAGGAACAGGCGCTTCACGATATGGGAGCTGGGGGAACGGACGCCCAAAAAAGGGCCGCCAATAGAGAACGCCTTGCAAAACCGCTCGCCATTTGGATATGCCCGAGCCGCAGACAGGTAAAAGCCTACCCCATGGTGACGTCCATTGATTTCGTCCGCAAGCCGTTCGGATCGGATCCGTTGGATGTCATCGGGAAGAGCGACTATGCCTTCAATGCCGGTGCCGATACTCCCGGTTTTGGTGCCGGCCCCAATAATTTGCAACAAGGTCTCGATGATTCATGGAGTGGTTGGCCGGATGTGGCGTTGAGCGATGGAATTGTATACACCCGAAGCGAATTTCAAATCCGGCAGATCACCGACGGTACAACACATACGTACTTACTCGGCGAAAAATACATAAATCCGCTGCGCTACGAGGATAGTGGAACCGATGGGGGCGGTTTGGGTGACGATCAAGGGGCCTACGTCTCGGACGAGCGGGACGTCGTTCGATATACGACGTATGACAATCCAACCCAAAACCTCGCACCGATGCAGGACCGTATCGGTCAAGAAGGAACATGGGAATTTGGTAGCGCGCATGCCGGCGTTTGCCACTTTTCAACATGCGATGGATCGGTCCATACGATCAGCTTCGATATCGATCCCTTAATTCATCACTATTTGGGCAATCGGCGGGATGGCCAGGTATTTGAAATACCCATTGATTGACTAACGCGTAATTGAAGAGGCTGATGTTGCGAGCGAGGTATCACAGATGATAACACGGGAGTTTGCTAATCCAGCCATTTCATTTTGCCTAATCGCGTCGGGTTGTCTTGTATGGCTAATAGGCTGCCAAGGTAAACCTTCGGCTGTCCCGGAATCCGAAGTCGATCCACCCGAGGCGGCCCAAAGTGCCTTGGATACGTATGACCAGAATCAGGATGGTCTTCTCTCCAAGACAGAACTTGAATTGTGTGCGGGGATCCGAAAAGCGATCGGAGCCTATGACAGGGATCAGGATGGATCCGTGTCCAAAAAGGAATTGGAAGATCGATTCCGTTCCTGGGTGGAATCTCGAACCCGGATCTCGGCCGTGACCTGTATCGTCCATTGGAATGGCAGCCCGATGGAAGGAGCCAGCGTGAAACTTATTCCCGAGCCGTTTCTCAAGGGCAAAATTTCGCCAGGTTCTGGTGAGACAAGGGGGAATGGCCGGGCCATATTGACCTCTTCAGATGCCGATCTCCCTCCGGCCTGGAAGGGACTGCGAGGTATGCAGCTCGGTTTGTATCAAGTTGAAATCACACATCCCAATATCGACATCCCTGCAAAATACAATACGAAAACGACGCTCGGACAAGAAATCAACCCGTCGACTCCAGGGGCCCCAATCCTCTTCGATCTTACGAGTCAATAAACCATCGTAGCTCGGTCAACACGTAGGAGGGACGTTCTCATGAAATCGCTATTACGATGTTTCCTGCCGTTGATAATTGCCGGTTATTGCACCATCGCTATCCAGCTAGCCGGATGCCATCTGGCGATGGCTGGCATTGTCTCCGGACAGTGGTTGCAACTCAATTTCACGGACGGTTGGTATGCCGGTGACAATGACACCCATAACTGGAACTATTTCGTCACGAACAATTCGGGTTTCAATTCGACCACCGGCAATGACACGGACATGATCGATTCGATGGGCAATCCAGTGACAGGAGTTACTCTGACAGGAGCGGGCTGGGAGGGCCGTAACTGGACTGGTGGGCAACTATGGCCTGGTGACGAGATCGAAACGGCCGGCCCCAAACCGGACGGAGGTTTTTGGCTCATGCGGCGCCCCGAATCTATCAACTTCTGGTGGGGGCTTGGTGGCGAGACGGTCACGGTAAGTGGACTGGATCCCAGTCTGGTCTACAACGCGAAGGTTTATTCCATGCATCCGGCTTCTGGTCCCGGGACTGGGGAACTGACAACCGTCACTCTCAATGGTATCTCCATCGGCCCCTATTATCGAGGAGACCGTTGGGCCATGACAACGACACCGTATATCTATGAAGCGATCCACACAACTGGCCCCGACAACTCACTGGAGTTCACATTCACTTCACCGAATCCGACCGTTAATGCGATCGTCATTGTGGCGATTCCTCAGGAAATTCTTTCCATCGAAGTGAACACCACGACGGGACAAGTTGCGTTGATGAATGCATCAGCCGCGGATCTGGATATTAAAGGTTATTCAATTGACAGCATGGCTGGATCCCTAAATCCCGCAGGTTGGTCTAGCCTTCAAGAGAATCCGGGCTTTGGCAACGGCGATCCTGCCGATGGGATTGGATGGGAACAGCTGGGAGCGGGTTTGTCAACGCGAGTTGGTGAGTACAATTTACAGGGGAGTTCTATCTTTGGCCCTGGTGGTACAGTCTCAGTCGGGCTTGGTGGCCTCTTCACACCAGGAAGCGCGGAGGATCTCTCGTTTCAATTCACCACGACCGATGGATTGATTCGAGAAGGTTTGATCGAATACGTGACGAGTGGTGATATTGCCGACTTCAATTCCGATGGGGATGTCGATGGCGCCGACTTCCTGACCTGGCAGAAAGGATTCGGGATTATGGGTACCGCCACGCTCGCCGATGGCGATGCGAATGGGGATAAGAACGTCGACTCGAGTGACCTCGCGATCTGGAAAAGTCAGTTCGGCATGGTAGGGAGCAGCCACGGTCTGGCGTTCGTGGCGGTACCTGAGCCGGAAACCGCCGGTCTCGTTGGGATGCTGTTGTTGACACTAGCGATTGGTTTTTTCGGTAGCATCACGAGGCAGCATCCGATGCGATCCATCATCTGCTGGATGGCTTTTGGGATTCCTATGATGCTGCTCGTGAAAACGGTTTCAGCAAGCAGCACCCCCGATCGACTTTATCTTCTGGGTGACGACGACGCGGTTGCCAGTGCAGGCGAAATTATATGGAGCACGGATGACAGTTATGTTGTGGATCCGGGATTCGGAGACCAGCAGAATCTGGAGAGTCTGACCGGGATTGTAACGTATATCGATGTGAGTACGATAGGTTCCGGCCGGCCGGGTGCGATGGAGGGTGATTTAGGAGCCAATTTCACCGGGACCACGGATAGTTTCCTGACGGGGGAACGCCTCGGTTATCCCGCGACCTCGGCTGCTTCCACCGGCGCGGTGCCCGAAGGACCACTCGATTACACCGGTATCTGGTCGCGTGGTTTGCAGTTTTGGGTCTATCCTAAATCCCCAGGCGGAACGGTTCAGGATATCGTCATGGACACGGACCAACATGGCGTTCGCATCAGCGCGGCAGGTAATTGGGTGATGTTCTATGGCGGCGCTTACGAGAGCAGTACCACGGTGACATCCAACACGTGGCACCATGTTCTGGTCGTCGATTCGAATGCTCCGGGCGCCTACGATGATGCCTATCTGTTTGTCGATGGAGTGGCCGTGATGGCTGCGTCCGGATCCTATAACGGGGGTTCCGATTTACCGCTAGTGCTTGGTGCCAGTACGGGTGAAACTCCAGGGACATCCAATTTTTTCAACGGGGTAATCGACGACCTGGAAATGTTCGTCATGGGGACATCCAACGGTGATCCGTTTGAGGTTCCTCCGGTACTCCCCACGAATTACGGTGTATTCAATGCTGGGGAGGACAACGATTTCATCGCCGCACAGGAACTCGTGCCGGGAGATCTGACAGGCGATCGCCTCGTGCAGGGAGATGGCAGCGGAGGGATGGCCGAACATGATGATGTGGGCGTTTTTATTCAGCATTGGCGGGAAAGGAATCTCGTCAATGGCGTGCAGGTCGGCGATCTTTTCTCGCGGGGAATGGGTGATTTCGACTTCGATGGTTTCGTGGAACTTACCGATTGGCATATCTTGCGTACGCATCATGCCAATGGCGCTTCACTCGACCTTGGGGAACTTCTGGCTGGGGCCGGTGTTCCCGAACCTTCCTCGATTTGGCTCCTGTCCGCATTTCTGATTGCCATGGGATGCTGGAGAACGACCTGCCGCAGGGGCCTGGTTCCGTGCTGGTTGCGGTATTCGGTTCTGGCGGCATGTGCCATTCTGGTATGGAGTGGAAGCTCCAATGCTTTCGAAATGTGGAACGTTGATTTCCAGGGAGATATCGTGGATACGGCCGGCAATCCGGCAACCACGTATGGCCAGACTGCCATCGCGGACAACCATGGTCCGGATGTCTATGGTATCTGGAATCCTTTTCTGGTCTCCGGTTTTAGTGCGACACCTCAGGTGAACTTTTCGACGAATCCTTCGATGAGCCTCGTTGATAAATACGGCACTCCTAGTTCAGTTACCGTGACTCTCATCGGGGACTACGCCGGATGGAACGGTGACTCGAGTGCAGATTCCTTGATTGGTGACTACATTATCCTCCTCAGCGAGGGAACCTTGGGTTGGCCGAGCCCGCCACTGAGCATGACCGTTTCCGGACTGGTACCAAACACGGTCTACAATCTTCGATTGTACAGCGCTGAGAATACGGCCCGGGACATGAACATGCTGGTCGATACCAATGGCGATGGCTCGCTAGCTGACGAGGTAGAGGTGCTTGGGCCAGGAGGTGGTGTCGCGACAGATTTTATTTTTACCTCGAGTGCCTCTGGAGAAATGATTGCCGAGGTCGATCTGGCTTCGGTAATCGAGTCAAACCTATCGGGCATGCAAATTGCCCGCAACGCATTTGCTCCCGTATTAACGATCGATCGGTCGACTGGACAAATGACCCTGTCAAATAACACGGGTGAGTCGGTCACGATGGCTGCCTATGCCATTGATTCGAATTCCGTGGGTGCTTTGGATCCCAGCCAATGGCTATCAATCGCTGATCATTACGATTCCAACAACGGAGGCAGCGTCGATCCAACGATGACTTGGATTGAGTTCACCCGATCGTCCGACCGCGACAATTTGAGCGAGGGACAGCAACCGGGCGGAACTGGTGCGATTCTTGCCCACAATCAGTCGATTGATTTGGGGTCTTCCTGGATTCGTAATCCGACGGAAGATATCTCGATGCGGTTGCTCCTCAACGATGGCTCCATCCATCTTGTCGAAGTCAAATACGACGGGAACGTAGTGAAACCCGGTGATTACGACTACGATGGGGACATCGATGTTGCGGATTGGAATCTCTTCAAACCAGGCTTCCTGGTCGACACGTCCCATCTTTCGCTCGCGGAGGCGTACGGATTCGGCGACCTGAGCGGAGATGGTTTGATCGACCTATTTGACGTCAATGCCTTTGCCCAATTCTTTGATGCTGAGAATGGATCTGGGGCTTTCGCATCGATGATAGCCGTGCCTGAACCGGGCAGCGCGTTGCTATTATTTGGTGCCTTAATAGGCTGCATCATCAGCGTCTTCCATCGCCATCGCCGATAGCGAGACAGGATAAAATCGTCTTTCTGTGTTTCGCAGGAAGCGAAATGCAACATAACCTGGTGCAACTCCTTCGTTGGTTGACACAAGTCAATCGAATTATCAGCCCCAACGGGGGCGACCTTAACCAAGCCCAGGGTGGAGAGACGGGAGGGTCCCGACCGTCTCGCAACCCTGGGATAGGTAACGCAATATTCCATAGAACCCCAGTTCCCCCAAATTTTAAGCTTGACGGAGCACTGGGAATTCCTTGCATCCTGTGTCAGGGCAGGTGAAAATAATGGGAGGGGCGTGCAAAGGTCATTTCCTCCGAGGGGGGCGAAGTCATGCGTTGGTTTTGGCTGAAGGGTATTGCGTATGGATGCATCGCGCTCGTTTTTGTATTGGCTCATGACATCTGCCGCGCCGAAACGGTGCCAGTGATGTTCGGTATCGACAATGCACATTCGGGATTCACACTCAATCTTACGATCGACACGAGTTTCGGCGACGATTCTGGCAGCGGCTCATCGGCCATCAGTGGCTCCATCCTAGCCAATCTGACAATCGATCCGTCCGGCGGGACGCCCTTGATCAAAGCACTCGATTTTGCCGGGCCGGTCGCGGGCAATCGGTTTACGATCGACGAAGATCTGGAATACCATTTTACCTTTTTATTCATCTTCAAAATCGATGCCACCGGGAGCGACCTTGCCGGCTACCCGAGCACGCCCGCGCCACCGGCCCGGGTAACGTCACTCGGCGCGGGCGACCTCAACTACGAGTTCGATGCCGCCCTCCATGAATTCACACTCAATGAGGGAACGATATCCTATTCGGGAATTGCCAGTGGCGAGTACAACCTGGCCGACACTCCATTTGGCGGTTCCCCGCCTACGGGGACGATGGGATCGATCGAGCTGACTCAAGGTGCGACCCATGGAGACTTGACCGATTTCACTGCCCGGATCGAGATGCCTTTTGCATTTCTTGACAGTCTGACCGATGAGGAAACGGGCATCACGGTGACTTGGGATGTCGATGGCACGGTCGTCGGTGTTGGAAATTTTGCGGTGGATATCGGACTTGGCGGCACTCCGGGTGATTTTGATGACGATGGGGATGTGGACGGTGACGATTTTCTGACCTGGCAGGATGGATTTGGCATGACATCCGGTGCCGTGCGTGAGGATGGCGATGCCAATGGGGACGGCGCCGTGAACGCGCAGGATCTGGCTCTCTGGAAGAGCAACTTTGGGACCGTGGCAAGCCCATCGGACATGGCAATCACCGCAGTTCCGGAGCCGGCGGCCTGTTGCGTGGCGGGGATGCTGCTTCTCTGTGGCCTTGGAATGGGGCGAATACCACGTCCACGGCGGTTCTAAGCGCGATCTAACAGCTTGTTTGCTTTCGCGACGATATTTTCGACTGTCAAGCCATGGTGGCGGTAGATTTCGGCAAAGGGTGC
>JAFGFZ010000141.1 GCA_016930815.1 Pirellulales bacterium
GAATCGGCGGGCGTAGGTTCCTCGCGGCGAACTTCCCGTCGCTGGGCCTGATTCGCATCGCCAGCACTAGAATCGACGGCACATGAATCGGTCGCCAGAGGCAATCCGGTACACGGATCGATCGGCACGCGGAGGCATACCGTTCTCGGCACACGACAGGTGTATGTCACCGGGACCTGTTTGCGAACAACGTGCGGAATCGAGACCGTCTCAGTGGTGGGCACCATTTTACAGACCTGGACACGATACGGTTCGATCCGCTCTTCATGGACAATACGGCACGTCGTCACGGGTACCTGACGCACATGTCGTTCTTCGACGATCCGGCAGGTGCGAACAGGCACCTCCCGCTCGATCCGCTCGGTGACTTGCCGACAGACACGGACGGGCACTTTACGGACCATTTCCTGCCGGACCATGCGGCAGACCTGATATGGCACCTTGCGAACGACTTCTTCATCAACATGGCGGCAGACGCGGATTGGCACTTTCTCGACAACCTGCCTCTGAACGTATTGGGTGACAGGTACCTGCTGGGGAACGACATTCGGCTGCCAAACTCGCCGGACGACAGTTTGACTCGGACCTTGCATGGGTACCCAGGTCAATCCACCCCTCTGGAGACGGGCCACACCAGTGACAGGATCCGTGACACACGCAGAGGGCATCCAAGTCAATCGTGTACGTACCGGGCCTGGGATGCATTCGACTTGATCTTGCCAGCAACCCTGATCCACATACTGGGTATGATATGTTGTCACAGGCTCCACCATCGATCGGTATTGTTCGCGCTCTTGAGTTTCCCACACCTGGCGGCGCACGACATAACGTTCTTCTCGTTCCAAGGTTTCCCAAACCGGTCGGGTGACAAAATAACGTTCTTCGCGCTCGGCCGTTTCGTACACATTGCGAACACTGTCAAAACTGCATTTTCGGGTTTGTGTTTCCCAAACAGGTTTCCGGACAACGTAAGTCTCCTCGCGCATCCGTGTTTCATTCACTGGCCGGGCAACCGTATAGCGGCGTTCGCGATTCTCGGTGAACCATTGTGGCGTGTAGCGCGTTACCTGCCGTTGCTCATATTGTGTTTCGCATTCAATGCGATATGCCGTTACCTGGCGCTCTTCCCAGAGAGTCTGGTATTCAAGCCGATAGGCTGTAACGCATTCTTGGCCGATCGCCAAACCTTGGCATGCCAGACTTATGGAACCTGTGAATATCGCGATCAGTACGATACGAATTATCATGGCTCGTTATTAGGATAAGGATTGATGTTCTAGAATCTCGATACCACCGCAGCGCACGCGCACAGCGGACCCGCAAAGCCCTCTTTCAATTTTGCGAATCATTGGCCCGGTTGCAAACCCTTTTTTCCCACAAGAGACCAAACTTTGGGCCAAAACCTTGCAAAACATCGCTTTACGACGAAGAGGATTTATTAAAGACCTGCGCAGAAAATGCCGACGTGTCCCGCTAGCAGCTGGACAACTCGTGTTCATCCTGCGCAATTTGCGTAATTGCTGCAATCGTCATTGGTCCAACCATAAAATAATCCCGGCGGACCCTTGTCCAGATGCGGAACCGACCGCATAACCAAAGGCATGGAATTCCTGGATTGGACATGCGACACGCCGGCCGAAAATCTGGCCTTGGACGAAGCACTCCTTGTGTGGGCTGAGCATAGGGAGGTGGAAATTCTTGATGGGAACGACCCAACCGAGTCCCGGAATCCAGTTGAACTGGTGGACACCAAGAATCCCTCTTTCCACCGATCGCACATCGAATGGCTCCGCCTCTGGGAGTCCACGCAGCCGTTTGTCGTGCTCGGCCGGTCGTCACGGGCTGATGCGGAGGTGGACCTGGCCGCCTGCCAGCTGGCCAAGCTACCGGTTCTGCGGAGGTCCAGTGGCGGGGCTGCCGTGGTGGTTGGGCCGGGCTGCCTGATGGTGACCTTGGTTCTCTCGTACGCGCACAGACCAGAACTTCGGGCCATTGACCGGGCCCATCGATTCGTCATTGGACGGCATGTCACTGCCTTGCAGCCAATTGTGCCACAAATCACCATGGCTGGAACGAGCGATATCGTGTTTGGAGAACCGCCAAGGAAGTTTTCGGGGAACAGCCTCCGGTGCAAGCGAACGCATCTCCTTTACCATGGCACATTGCTCTACGATTTCGACCTCTCCTTGATCACACGTTACCTTCATTCCCCGCCCCGACAACCCGACTACCGAAACGGGCGGGAACACGCATCCTTCGTCGCGAACTTGCCGGCCAGTGGCGCTTTACTGGCTCAAGCGATCCGCACTGCTTGGAATCCCAGATTGCGATCAACCCTACGATCTTGTGAATTAAACAAGAACCATCCCGATCCCATGGGCGACCTCATTCGCCTGGCGGACGGCCTTGTCAGTATCCGATACGGCAATGCGGCCTGGACCTGGTGTTTTCCTTGAGCAAGGACCGCCTGGAGCGCCATTCGGAGGCATGCTTGCTTTTCTGATGAGATCCCAGAATCCAAGTGATCTGAGCATCTAGAAAATACATGCCCTCATTTCTGGTTGAACCAATATTGTATATATTGCATCTGATGACTTCACCGAATTGACATCTGGATTCTCACATGATCAGCGCTGGAATCCCAACACGGGAAACGATTCGTATCATAGCCCCATTGGTCATTTTGGCAGTGGGAATTGGCGGATTTTTCATATTCAAGGAACGCCGCGCGATACCTGAACGTCCGTCTCCCGAGAGAAGTAGACCTCTGGTTGACACAGTGGCTGTCGTTCCTTTTGATGATCCGTTGACCATCGAAGTCGATGGCCATGTGGTCCCTTATCTTGAAATATCCCTTTCGGCTGAAGTCGCGGGCCGGGTGATCCAAAAGGAGGCAATTTGCCGTTCAGGTAAGTTCGTGCGAAAAGGGGAACTTCTGATCTCCATTGATCCGACCGACTACGAACTTGAAAAGAAGCGGCTAACGGAAGAGTCCAAGCAGGCAAGCATCTCCCTCGCTGAACTCGAGAGTGAAATGAACGACACGAGAGCCATGCTGGCCATCGCGGATGAGGATCTGAAACTCCAGGAAGACGAACTGGAGCGGCAAACGAAATTGCTCAAATCCGGCGCCACCGGTGAATCGGTCGTCAATCAGGCGAAAGTCAGTGTGCTTCAAGCGAGGAACAATCGCACGTCAATCCAGAGGCAGTGGAATCTACTTCTAGCAAAAAAACCCCGTTTGCAAAGTGCGATGGAGCTCATCAACGTCCGCCTGGAGCAGGCTGAAATCGATCTGCAACGAACGCGGGTGACTTCCCCCATTGATGGCATGATTGTTGTTGAGTCCGTGGAGGAAAATTCCTATGTTCAGAAAGGCACGCCGTTAGTCACCATTGAGGACACACGTGCCGTGGAGGTGAAATGCCAACTGCGGATGAACGAGTTGTCATGGATCTGGAGTCAGACGGAAACCCAAACCGGCCTGGCTGCCGCGGACATGCCCTATCGTGATTACCAATTACCAGAAACTCCAGTGACCGTTGTGTATCGGCTAGCTGGCAACGAATACACGTGGAATGGCACTCTTTGGCGCTACGATGGAATAGGACTCGATGAGCGGACACGCACGGTCCCATGCCGGGTACTCGTCCCGGCACCGCGCCAAGCCAACATCCGTTCGGGCGATACTGGCATACAACCGCCATCCGGACCCCCGGCGCTGGTCCGTGGCATGTTCGTCGCGTTGGAGATCCATGCGAAACCGAAACTCGAATTATTGAAAGTTCCCCAAATCGCGATCCAGCCGGGGAACAAGGTCTGGAGGATCCGGTCCAGTGTATTGCACGCGGTGGATGTGCATGTGGTTGAAATGATCGAACAGATCGCTGTACTCCAAGTGACCGCAGACGTGTTATCCGTGGGCGATCGAGTAGTTGTCAGCCCATTGGTGGATGCGGCTGATGGCATGTCCGTAAGAGAACGCCATCTGGACGACATTCGGCCTCCTGATACCAGTGAACGATCGCTGGCGGTGGGGGGAATGATTCGATGAGGGCCTTGATTCAATGGTCGATTCGAAATACGCCGGCAATGAATACCTTATTGGCTGGTGTCCTGATTGTTGGTGCATTTTGTCTCTATTGGCTTCATCGGGAAGTTTTCCCTGCATTCGACCTCGAAATCGTTCAAGTGACCGTACCCTACCCCGGGGCGAGCCCCGAGGAAGTGGAGGAAGGCGTTTGCCAGAAGATTGAAGAGGCGGTGCAATCGATTGATGGAATCAAAAAGACCTATGCGGTCGCCCAGGAAGGTTCCGGGTCGGTGATCCTCGAATTGGAATCGAGCGTGACCAACGTGCAGAAAGTGCTGAACGAAATCCGCTCGGAAGTCGATCGGATCCCAAGCTTTCCGGAACTTGCAGAAGATCCCGAAATAAAACAGATCACCATTCGCCGTGAGGCAATTCAAGTTGGGGTGATTGGGCCTGATAATGATTCACCCGATGACGAGGTGGCGCTGCGAAATCTAGCGGAACGCGTCCGTGAAAAATTGCTCATTCTCCCATCTGTCTCTCAAGCAGAACTCATCGGAACACGGGAATACCAGATCGACATAGAGATACCCGAAAAAACACTTCGAAAGTTCGGTTTGACTTTGCAGGATGTCGCGAATGTTGTCCGACGCGAAAATCTTGAATTGCCCGGCGGGACCATGAAGACCGACCAGCAAGAAATCCTCTTGCGGGGAAAGGGCAGGCGGGAAATTGGCCATGAAATTGCCGAGATACCACTTGTTACGGATCCTAATGGCGTGGTGCTGACGGTCGGCGACCTAGGGCATGTTCGCGATGAATTCGCTGACGTGACGGCCCTGCATCGTATCAATAAAAAACCAGGCTTTGCCATCAAAGTTGAAAAAACGGCCAAGGAAGACTTAATGGCCATTGCCAGCGAAGTCCATCATTTTGTGGATCATGCGAATGCCGGGATCGGTATGAAACTGCCCGACGGATATTATCTGACCTGTTGGAGTGATCAATCGATCGTGGTTCAGGACCGGCTGGATATGCTGGTGAAGAACGGCGTTCAGGGACTCGTTCTCGTCTTTCTCATTTTGGCGGCTTTCTTGGAAATCCGCCTGGCGTTCTGGGTTGCCTTAGGAATCCCCATCGCGATTTATGGTGCAGCCGCGTTCATGGCCTTGACGGGCCAGACATTGAACATGATCTCGATGTTCTCGTTCATGATGGCTCTGGGGATTGTGGTCGACGATGCCATCGTGATCGGAGAAAATATCTATGCTCACCGCCAGATGGGGAAACGATTTATCGTTGCCGCGGTCGATGGCACGGTTGAAGTCATCCCTTCCGTTCTGGCATCCGTGACCACTACGATTATTGCCTTCATGCCCCTGCTATTTGTCCCAGGAATCATGGGCAAGTTTATCGCTGTGATGCCGGTCGTGGTCATTGCGATGCTAATCATCTCGGTGCTTGAGAGCATATTTGTGCTGCCATGCCACCTCGCTCATGGGCATACGGACCGTTCGAGAAATGGCTTGGATCAAGGAACCAGTCCAATATCCCGCGCCTGGCGATTCACCCGCCGCTTTCCGTTTCTCTTCCGCTGGACGTTTGGCGCCGTCTGGATCATCACTGTAGCCGTGTTCTGGTTCTTTTTGTATCCCTTGGTGCGTATCAGCCATGCGTTCAATGAAATATCAAATCGTCTTCTAAGATGGGTTATCGATTATGCCTACCTGGCAACTCTTCGGTTCTCATTGCATTATCCGGGCATCGTGCTTGCCAGTGGAGTATCTTTCTTGTTGATTTCCACCGGCTTGATCTTGGGAGGTATTGTTCCTTTCAATGTCTTTCCAAAGCTCGATGCGAACAACATCCATGCCACCATCGAGTATCCGGATGGAACGGCTGCCAGTGTGACGGACGAAGCAACACGCATCCTTGAAGATGCCATTTGGGAGCTGAATGACGAATATAGTTCACCGGATTCTCCGCTAGTCCTGCTCACCCATCGCATGGTAGGGCAAACAGCCGCGACGGATTTCTTTACATCGATTGGCGAAACGAGTGGGAGCAGTCATCTTGGATCGGTTTGTGTGGAATTGGCCGAAGCGGAGCAACGCAGGATGAATAGCGAAGAAATTGTTGCTCTTTGGCGCGAAGTGGTTCAGCAGGGCTTCAAGAGGCGGGGTTCTGCTCAACGGCACTATGTGACCGCCGGCTATGAAAGCCTTGTCTTTGCCACCGTGGACATCGGCCCAGGGGGGGCGCCGATCGAATTCAGGCTACTGGCGCAGCCGGAGCGTATGGCCGATCTGGAAGCGGCCATCGAGGAATGCAAGCAAAAACTCAGCCAGTATCGGGGTGTTTTTGATATCACCGACAATTCGCGGCCTGGTAAGTGGGAGTTCCAATTGGCGATCAAGGACGATGCC
The DNA here is from genome assembly GCA_016930815.1 of Pirellulales bacterium. Lineage (GTDB taxonomy): Bacteria > Planctomycetota > Planctomycetia > Pirellulales > Lacipirellulaceae > JAFGFZ01. The sequence continues at coordinate 6,460 of JAFGFZ010000141.1, forward strand.
AAGGCCATGGGCGTGCCATTGGCCGATCTTGCGGGGACTGTCCGCGCGGCCTACTACGGCGAAGAGGTCATGCGGCTCCAGCGGGGTCGGCACGAGGTGAAACTGATGGTCCGCTACCCGCCGCACGAACGCAGGAACCTGGCCAATTTTGACCAGATCCAGATCCGAACCGGTGGTGGCGCCGAAAGGCCGTTGACTGAACTAGCCCTGATCAACGTCGAACGGGGCTTCTCAAAAATCAATCGCCTCGACCAATTTCGCGCTATCACGCTGGAGGCGGATGTTGAAGAATCGGAGGGGAACGCACAAAGAATCGTCCATGATCTGAAGGAAAACTTCCTGCCCAAGCTGTTGGCCAAATATCCGGATATCCACGTCCGGTGGGAAGGGCAGCAGGAGCAATGGACCGAATCGACCGAGGGCCTCTACAAGGGCCTCGCGATTGCCCTCGTCTGTATGTTTGCACTGCTCACGCTCGAATTCCGAAGCTATATGCAGCCACTTCTCATCCTTTCGGTCATCCCTTTCGGTATGATCGGTGCCGTGGCCGGGCATTGGCTCCTTCATATCCCAATCTCGCTGTTTAGCCTTTTTGGCATCGTCGCGTTGACGGGTGTTGTTGTGAACGATTCCATCGTGTTGATCGATTTCATGAACACCCGGGTCCGTGCCGGAGCTGCACGGATCGATGGAATCATTGATGCGGCCCAGCGACGGTTCCGGCCGGTCATGCTGACTTCACTCACCACCATAGGAGCCCTCCTGCC
>JAFGFZ010000142.1 GCA_016930815.1 Pirellulales bacterium
AAGGACATGGAAACATGGGCGAGAGAACAAAAGGTCCACTTTCAAAAAAAAGAGTAGTAACAGAAGAGGATCTCATCCTTGATGATGTAAATCGGGCGCTAGCATCGAGTGGCCGATTTCCTTCAGGCATGCTCGAAGTGTCCGCATCATCGGAGGCGGTTAAACTGGAAGGTCGTGTTGTAAGTTACTATCAGAAACAAGTCGCTCAGGCCGCCACATTACCTTTCATTGGTTCACGACAACTCATCAATGAAATCGAAGTGGGATGACATGAATTATTCGCGTCGCTTGGGAGTCATGATGGCCTGGTTGGTTCATAGAGGGGCCGCGACAGTAGCAGGACGATCTCAGTGATTTTTGCCTTGGAATCAAGATATTAACCTTGGAATCCATAGGTACTTACAATCAATATCTGCAAGATCACATGCACCCTGCGCGGCTGTCCAGGACCAAGGCTCGAATCAACTCCCCATTTGCACTTTGTGCCGGGCCGGTCCACAATACATAGCATGGGCCCAGTCTGTAGGCCTCCATTTCCGTTCAGATGGTGTTATCGACTATGTATTGCCACAAGAATCGACCATGGGGTCATTTATTATGGATTTGGCTTCTGTCCTGCACGCTGTCCGGGGACCAATCCCTAGCCGGAGGCGTGATCCAAGGGCTTGCCGTGGAACCGGCTCCTGGAAGCGAGGATCTGGATCACCCGAAAACGGCGGCGGTCCCTGATCCGGACACGAATTCCTCGGACCGTCCGAAGGCGGCTGCCGAGAATCAGGGGCTTGCACCCGAACCGGAGGAACAGGTTGAAGAACCAGACGCCTCCCAAAAGCCCGGAGGAATCCCCCAAAAGGAGGATGCCAAGCCGGACGAGCGCCGGCTGAAATTCAGTTTCCGCCAGCAGCGTTGGGTCGATGTTTTGGAATGGCTTGCGGAGCAGGCGGATCTGTCACTCGTGTTGGATGCCCCGCCGCCGGGCTCTTTCAACTACACGGATAACCGGGAATATTCTCCGACTGAGGCGATCGATCTGGTGAATGGTGTTCTTGTCGCGAAAGGGTACACCCTTGTCCGTCGCGAACGGATGCTAATCGTTGTGAACTTAACGGCCGGTCTGCCCCGGACTCTGGTTCCCCGGGTCAGCTTGGATGAACTGGAGGAACGGGGCCGGTTCGAGATGGTTTCCGTCGCCTTTCCAATAGGCCGCCGTGACATGACCACGATTACCACTGAGATCAAAACTTTACTTGGTCCTTATGGCGAGATCGCCCCGATGCCTGCTTCGTCACAAATTCTAGTGACGGACCGCGCCGGCGTGATGCGAACCATTGGTGCCGTCATTGAATCGGTCCCAGAGCCACCATTGCCTCAGAAACCACCCGAGCCACCCAAACCGAAGGAAAAGGAAAGGCCCGAGCTTCGGGTCTATTCGCTGGATGGTGCGGATCCGAAGGCCACGATCGAGACGCTCGAGGCATTGATTGAAAGCGCCAAGTTCGTATACGATCCCGAAGCGGACCATATGAATGCGTACGCGACACCATCTCAACATGCGGCGATCGAGTCGCTCGTGAACCAGATGCGAGGGGATACACCCGAGGGCCGCCGGCCCCGGTTGGAAGTATATCCAATGCCTCAACTGGAAGGGGTGCGATTGGAAAGCATCCTTGAAAGTTTGCCCGTGATCGCCCCATCCGCCCTGACCCGGCTCGATGAGATGACCAATCAACTGTTTGTATGGGCGAAACCGGCGGATCATGAGACTATCCGTGCGGCCATTGTCAAGTTAATCCAGGTCGACCAGCTTGGCGGCCAACGTTCCATCAAGGTTTTCACTCTCCAACGAGCCGATCCCGCGCCGTTGAGTGAACTCTTGAAAACGGCCCTGCCGAATGTTCGAGTCACGGTGGATCCGTTGGGACGCCGCATGATTGTCCAAGCCGCGGAGAAGGATCTGGAAGTCGTTGAAAAAGTGATTCAGCAATTCGATGCCGAACCGCCGAGCGAGCAGCTTCCCGTGCTCCGGGTTTATCCGGTGGATCGCCGACTTGTGGATCGCGTGACGCCATTGATCAAGGGGCTTGCTCCTGAGGCCGAACTGACGCTCGATCCAAAACTTGGCCGCGTAACGATCGTCGCTCCGGCTAGAATCCACGAGCGGGTTGAGCCAATGCTCGCCGCTTTAAAGGAGGCTGCCGTGGAATTGCCTGAGGCAAAGGTTCAAGTCCATCGAATTCCCAAGGTGCTCCACGATCGGTTTGAATCGGTCCGAACATTCATTTCTGAACAAGTTCCCAATGCCAAATTATTGTGGGAGCCACGGACACTCGAATTGACCGTTTGGGCCAATTCCGAGGATCAAGCCCGTATTCGCGATTTGCTCGACCAACTTCAAATCGATGCTCCAACGGAAGCGATCGAGGAGACAATAGAAATCTATCAAGTACCCAAAGCACTCCAAAACCGTTTTGAACAGATACGTACACTTCTCACCGACCAGGTTCCCCACGCGAAATTGATCTGGGATGAAAAAACCCGTGAATTGACCGTTTGGGCGCTCCCTGAGGATCAGGCCTCAATCCATAAACTTCTTCGGCAACTGGATCGAGAAGGCCCCGTGGCCGCGCTGGATGAGACAATCGAAGTCTACAAAATACCGCGGGCACTCCGCGACCGATTTGCATCGGTCCAGCCGCTCCTTACCCAGCAGGTTCCCGACGCAAAAATATTTTGGGACACGGAGAAACTTGAACTCACCGTATGGGCGTTGCCGGATGATCACACCATCGTGCAACAACTTCTGGAACAATTGGGTAAGGAACCACCGGCCAAGGAATCGCGCCGCATGGTGGCCTATCCCATCAACCTATCCGATCTGACGGCTGCGGTGGAAATGTTGAAAAAAGTCGCCCCAGAAGCTCAGATCCTCCCGGATACGCGTAAACGATGCATCATGGTCTGGGCAACGGACGAAGAGCAGGAGGCGGTCGAAGAGGCTGTCCGCGGCATGAATAACGGTCAGGGCGATGTGGAAACACGGTCGTATATGTCGCATCCAGTTATGGGGATGGATATGACCCTGGCGGTCAAGCTATTGACCGAATCATTCCCAGGGATTTCTTTCGAGCAAGATCCGATCCGAAAACGGCTCATTGTCCTGGCAACCGATTCCGAGCATGAACAAATCGCAAAAAAAATCCGAGAAATCCAAGCCGCTCCAAAAGAAGATGCCAACCGGCACGTGGTTGTCTATGCCATCGATCGACTTTCCTCGGATTCAGTGGCCTCTGTACTGACCGAATTGATTCCCGGCGCGCATATTGTGACAAAGCCTTATTCGCCGAATGTCTCGGTTCGCGGTACGGATGAAGAACATGCCGTGGCAAAAACGATTATCGATCAATGGGTGAAAAATACGAAGGAGCCGACCGAACCAGTCGCCACGGTCTACACATTGGAACATGTCAAGGCAGCGGACCTTATCATTCAGTTGAAACAACTCATGCCAACCACTGGGCTGGTTGAGGGTGCTGAACCGAATACGATTCTCGCCCGCGCGACGGCTGAGGAGCATGCCCTGCTCAGACAGTTTGTGGAGGCCGCCGACCAGCCAGCCACGGGCCGAGGCGACGTGCTGGCCATCTATCAGATACCCAGTGACAAGCTCGAAACGTTCCGCGGGCTCCTCGATACCCGCATGACCAAGGAGATGTACATGGTATCCGCCGGTCGGAACCAGATCATCGTGCGAGCGCCTGCAAACGTGCAGGAACGTGTGAAAGAGCTTGTGGATCAATTCGGTCCGGTCGTGGCGGGGAAGCCAACGGTGAAGGTCTATCGACTGCGCAATATGGATCCAACCAACCTGACGGCTTGGGCGGCGATGCTCAAATCGATCGCTCCCGATGCCCAGGTCGTTCCCAATCTCCAGCAGCGGCGGGTCTTGGTGTGGGCAGTCGACGAGGAACACCAGGCAATCCAACAGGCACTTCAGGACATGGAGGGCGAGCAAGACGATACGGAGCCGCGTACGTTCCGATCGCATCCCGTCCAGGGGATGGAAATTGCCTTGGCGGCACAACTTCTGGCCGATACGTTTCCAAACGTGTCGTTCGAGCAAGATACGACTCGAGACCGGCTGATCGCCCACGCAACGGCTGCCGAACATGAAGAGATTTCCAGTACGATCCGGGAAATCCAGGCCCCTCCCGAAGAGGATGCCAATCGACACGTTGTCGTCTATCCCGCCGATCGACTCACTTCGGAGGCGATCGCCAATGTATTAACCGACTTGCTCCCAGGCGCCCATGTCGTGGCACGACCCTATACCCCCAATGTTTCCGTCCGTGGCACGGATGAAGAACATGCCCTGGCCAAGACCGTGGTCGACCAATGGGAAGAACACGCGGAGGAACCGACGCAACAGGTCGCGACCATGTACCCGCTGCAACATGTCCGCGCGGCGGAAATGATTCCTCAATTGAAACAGCTCATTCCGAGTGCCGCGCTGGTGGAAGGAGCCGATCCGAATACGATTCTTGCCCGTGCGACGGCCGAGGAGCATGAACAACTCAAAGAATTCCTGGACGCCGCCGACCAGCCGACTTCCGAGCAAGACGACATCATGGCCGTATATCCTCTACCCAGCGATCGCCTGGAATCGCTACGTGGACTCCTCGATGAACGCTTGGCCAACCGGATGCAGATCGTTGCAGCCGGCCGGGAACGCGTGATTGTCCGAGCACCCCAGGAAGTTCAAGACCGCGTTCGAGAACTCGTGGATCAATTGGGCCCAATCGT
>JAFGFZ010000018.1 GCA_016930815.1 Pirellulales bacterium
ATGGCGCGGGCACCTAATCCGAGGTAGATCGATGCGCGTGGCGATGCACCATAATCAATCAGGGGAGCAAGGTCTTTCATTCGGAAAACCGCCGGTTCGCGGGTCGCACGAACCACATCGAGAATATATTTTTTGACCTGGTCGTCGACATAAATCATCCGGACCACTTCCTGCATCCCGGACACATCGTTCGCATTCAAGACCGGCAGGATGGGTCGGGTGGTCCCATCCAGGGCCATGTCGAGGACCTTGCGCTCCTCCTCTTCTTCAGGATAGGAGATTTTCACTTTCAACATGAACCGATCCACTTGGGCTTCGGGGAGAGGATAGGTTCCTTCCTGTTCGATTGGATTCTGCGTCGCCATGACCAGGAACAAGCCTTCGAGCGGATAGGTTGTGTCACCAATGGTTACCTGGCGTTCCTGCATCGACTCGAGCAACGCCGACTGGACTTTGGATGGGGCCCGATTGATTTCATCCGCCAGAATGAAATTCGTGAAGATCGGTCCTTTGCGTGTTTTGAACGTCCCTTCCGATGGGATGAAGATCATGGTCCCAATGAGGTCCGCCGGGAGGAGATCGGGGGTGAACTGGATACGTTGGAACTTCGTGGACAAGGCCGCGGCAAGCGATTTGATGGCCGTTGTTTTCGCAAGGCCCGGAACGCCTTCGAGCAAGATATGGCCCCCGGTCAGCAATCCGACAAGGAGCCGGGAGAGCATCTCGTGCTGACCCACGATGGCCTTCCCGAGCTCGGCCAGAAGCTGATGGACTCGATCGGATTCCTGGGCGACCCGATCCTTAATTTGCTGGACATCGACCTGCATAAAACTCTCCTGACGCGAACTAAGTTTTCAATCCAAAAGGACTTACAAATCGGTGGCATGCCCCCGGATTGCGGACGAAGACTCGAATCATTGCTATACTTTAGAAAAGTATACGAAACCTGTTTTTTCCGGCAACTGCAACCAGCCCTGGCGAACCGTTATCCGGAAGACGAGAGGATCCGCGGATTCCGGTCCGTTGGAATCCATTTGGATTGGGGGCTGTTTTCTGTGGGAGCTGTTTCCAATTCATTTTTTACAAGAACCCCATAAGGAGATGAGAACCATGCATCAGCGGGCATTCTGTATATGGTTTTTGATTGGATGTATCCCAGGTATGGCACAGACGGTGATGGAATCGCCGCCCGATACGTTGGCGGAGATTTCCACCGCCATGCAGAAGTTCGTCGATTCGGGCGATATTGCCGGCTCGGTGACACTGGTCGGAAAGCATGGAAAGATCGTGCATCATGCTGCCGTTGGCCTCGCTGATATCGAAGGGGGCCGGCCAATGGAGAAAAAGACAATCTTCTCCATTGCCTCAATGACGAAACCAATCGTCGCGACGGGACTCTTAATACTGCAGGACGAAGGCAAGCTGCATGTCGAAGATCCCGTCAGCCAATATATCCCGGAATTTGAATCGGCCAAGTGGAAGGGTGGTAATCAGGTGAACCGGCCAATCACGATCCGTGATCTGCTGACGCATACATCAGGTCTGGCCGGCGATCAGGTATTTGAAGGTTCACTTCGTGATGCAGTGGAACGACTCGCCCGGCAACCTCTCGCGTTCGAGCCCGGAACACGGTGGCAATATAGCCCCGGCCTGAATGTTGCCGGACGCATCATTGAAATTGTCTCTGAGAAACCATTGGATAAGTTTCTAGCTGAAAAACTTTTCACGCCGCTCGGTATGCATGACACCACATTCTTTCCGGCCGAACAACAATTCAGCCGCATCGCGACAATCTACGAACCGGGTCAAGAAAAGCAAGCACTCGTCCCGACTCGCAATTTCATTGTTGATTCCAAAAATGCCCAAGCGCCGAATCCATCCGGTGGCTTGTTCTCGACTGCCGGCGATTTGTTCCGCTTTTACCAGATGATCCTGGACCAGGGAGTTTGGCAAGGCAATCGCATTGTTTCGGCGGATGCGGTACAGCAGATGACCCAAAACCAGACGGGGGATCTCGTGACCGGATTCACTCCCGGCAACTGCTGGGGGCTTGGCTGGTGCATCGTCCGCAAGCCGCAAGGAGTTACCGGGATGTTATCTCCTGGAACCTTCGGCCATGGTGGTGCCTATGGAACCCAAGGATGGGTGGATCCTGGAACAAAGACGATTTACGTCCTGATGATCCAGCGGGCGAAATTGCCCAATAGTGATGCCTCTGAAATTCGAGAGACGTTTCAAAAACTGGCCGCTCAGAGCATCCGCTAAGCAGATCACTAGCGTCCAATACCAAAGGGGTCAGATCCTGTTTCCTGTTTACGTCAACGGTCAAATGGGGAAGAAGGGCAAAAAAACGGGTGCCCAATATCTCTTTCGCCGACTACTTTGCCGTCCGTTGAAGGAGAAAAGCACGCCGCTGTTCGATAAATTGGCGTAAGCTCATGCCACGACCGATGGTCCTTTCGTTGGGGGAATCCGATGCCGCGGCCTGAAATGCCTCGAATGTTGACAGTTTCCGCGTGTCGGCCTCGACTTCTTTCTCAATGAGGGCACGGCACTGAGCCACGAATGGTCCCAATGTATCCCAATGGAGCGATGTTTCGGCAATGGTCCGGACGTATTGCAGATATTTCGCCCTCAGACTAGGCACGGCCAGCAGTTTCATTCGGAGCGGTTTCCTAGGATCATCTGTCGCCACCAAGGGATCCAGCTTGGGGCCACCCTCCCCAAAACCGGGACCACCGCGACCGCGGCCTTGCCCGCGACCGAAACCACCCATCCCGCGGGGACCCTGGCGAACCGGATCGGGAGAACTCGCTTTGAATTCAGCTGAACCGAATTCGCGTGGCCTTGTTGTGGGGCCATCTTCGCCAAAATATCGAGGTGCGCCGTGGGGGCGAACAAGAGAACCGGATTCCTCTTGGCCGCGATGGCTGTCTGCCCTGCCCTGTTCACTGGGATTTTCTCGTTTTTGATCGTCGGATCCACCCGATTCCTCCTGTTCCATCGGGACATCGGGACGTCCATGCGTTGTGTCGGATCTCGAGTTATCACCCGAAGATCCAAACTCACTTGGAGGTCCGAATCCTTGGGGAGGAGGTAAGAATCCATCAGGAGGAAATCCGAATCCATCAGGAGGAAATCCGAATCCATCAGGAGGAAATCCGAATCCA
>JAFGFZ010000143.1 GCA_016930815.1 Pirellulales bacterium
TCGGCCAGGACCTTCGCGACTCGGCCGCCGAATTCCGGGTGCGTGTTGATACCACTCCCCACCGCCGTGCCACCGGCCGGTAGTTCCCGGACGGCATCCATGGCCCGCTTCGCGCGGTCCATCGACAGTTCTAGTTGGCGGGCAAAGCCTCCGAATTCCTGGCCTAATCGGAGTGGAGTCGCATCCATCAAGTGCGTCCGACCGATCTTGATAATGGCATCCCATTCCTTGGACTTTTCTGCCAGTGTTTCATGGAATCGTGCCAGGGCCGGTAGCAACCGATCCTTGATTTCAACGGCCACGGCAACGTGGATTGCCGTTGGGAATATATCGTTGGTGCTCTGCCCCATGTTGACATGATCATTCGGGTGAATCGGTTTCTCGGTGGCAAACCGATCGCCACCGGCCAGCTCAATGGCCCGATTGGCAATCACCTCGTTCGCATTCATGTTACTTGAGGTTCCCGAACCGGTCTGATAGACATCGATTGGAAATTGGTTGTCCATCTTGCCATCGGCGACTTCCCGGCACGATGCCAGGAGTGCCTCCACCTGCCGTTCATGGATGGGATTCTTTCCAGAACCGGTCAACTTGCCCAAGTCCCGATTGGCGACCGCACAGGCATACTTGACTCGACCAAGCGCGTGAATCAGGGCCGGAGGCAGGGGCCGGCCGGAAATCGGGAAGTTTTCAACCGCACGCTGGGTTTGGGCCGCGTAATAGGCCCCCGCTGGCACTTGAACCTCACCCATCGAATCACGTTCCGTTCGGAATTCAGACATTGGATTGCAATCTCCTTCGGGGGAACAACTTAGATCCTATCAGAAAACCGGCCCTCCTCGCCCCGCTTGCGGGGAGAGGGGGCGGATAGATTCTTAGAATGCTTCAAATATGAAAAACGCGAGGGATGGGCGAACCACCCGAATCCGCCCAATTCCGCGCATGCCATCCCACGATGGGATCATACCGGGCCGGCCAACGTGCTGCCAGCCAAGATCCATCCAGGATCCGCCCGATGAACATGGATTGTCTTAACTTGATACACACAATGGCCGATTCCGCAATGCATTTGAGTGGCCGTTTGCACCGAATTGCAATATTGGCATGAATGAAACGGTTGAAACGGCGATGTTAGGCGATACTTTTAGCATATATATTTTTCATAAGTTGTTTATTTGTAAAACTTTATCTGATAGTCTCGACGTTAAAACCACCTTTGATATTTATTTTGGGCACACCAATTGCTCCGATTATCCGGTGAAGGTGACAGGTGCATGACGGCCCGAGCAGGGGATTCCCGGCTGAACTTTAGCCGGCTCAGGCGTCACGAACCTAAGCCACACAACCAGGCGAACCCATGGAAACGCGCTCGGGATTTGGCGCGGGTTTTGCCTCAACCAAAAGGACGGAGGGAACGAATGGCCTCATTCCTTGATACCGTCGAACCATTATTGGATAAGGTTCGTACTAATGATCGCTTCATCTACTCTCCATCGGGAACCGGGCTGCTCCTCGGCCAACGGCCTCCATGAATGGACCGATGAGCAATTGATGTCTGGATATCGCGTGACGGGCAACGAGTCCCTATTTTCCGAACTCGTCGGCCGGTATGAACGGGAGCTTTATCACTACCTGCAACGGTTCTTGGGCAATACTGCGATGGCCGAAGACGCGTTTCAAGCAACTTTTTTGCAGATCCATCTGAAATGCGACCGATTTGACAGCCAGCGTCGTTTTCGACCTTGGCTCTATACGGTGGCAACCAATCAGGCAATTGATCTGCAACGCAGAAACCGGCGCCATCGACTCACAAGTCTGGATCGGCGCCCTGGCACCTCCCACGAAAGCATCGGCGTGCTAGGTGACCTATTGGCGGAAGATCAAGAGCTCCCCAGTGATCGATTCGATCGCCAGGAACGAAGTGATTGGATCCGAACCGCCGTAGCCAGTCTCCCTGACTCTCTGCGAACCGCGGTCCAGTTGGTATACTTTCGTGGCATGAAGTACCGTGAGGCTGCCGAAGTCCTCGCCGTGCCCGTTGGCACGATCAAGAGCCGGCTCCACGCTGCAGTCATCCAACTTCGTGAAGCATGGGCTGAATCGTGTTTCGCCGCAGCATGAAATGGAACTGAGAAACCAGAACGAAGAAGAGGCAAAGACACCTGTTCCATTTGGCCCCGCCTTTGTTTCATTGATCGCAACCGTAAACAAGTCATGCGCGAGCAACTGCTGGCTTATCTACTCGGGCATCTCGGACCGTCTGATCGGCAATCGGTCGAACGAGCCCTAGCGGACAGTCCCGAATTGCAGCACGAATTGGAGGGCATGCGTGTTTGTCTGGCCGCAGTTGATTGCGACCGGATCGATGATGCACCTTCTGGTCTGGCGGAACGAACCTGTCGGCATGTGACTGTATCCGCCTGGAGTGCCGGTTCGCTGGCACCTGTGGCGCCAGGGACTTCGAATCGTTGGCGGATGGCCGACATCCTGGTCGCGCTCGGAATTGCCCTGGCAACCGCCGCCTTTTTACTACCGGCCTTGCAGCAGAGCCGGCACCTGGCCCGCCGGCAGGTGTGCGAAAACCACCTCCGGAAACTCGGCCACGCGATCATCGAATTCGCGCATCATCACGAATATCTCATCCCCATCGTGCCCCCTCGAGGCAAAGATGCCGTCGGTGGTATTTACTCCGTCCAACTGGCCGACGCTGGATTGATGGATCGAGAGGAGCTAATCCAGTACATCCTCTGTCCGGCATCCCAATTGGCAGTTGATTTCCATAATCAAATCATCCAGGTCCGAATCCCAACCCGCGACGAACTGCTCGCCGCCGATGGCCGCCGGCTCGATTGGTTCCGAAATGTGATTGGTGGCAGCTATGCCTATCGGATCGGCTATCTGCAGGGGCATCAATACAACACGATTCGTATTCGACAAACGGGCCGCGTCCCGCTCATGGCCGACGCACCCAGTCTCCATCTTGCCGATTTCCAGAGCGCCAATCATGCCGGTTGTGGCCAAAATGTTCTATTCGACGATGGCCATGTCCGTTTTCTTGCCCATTGCTCGGCGCCCGATCCGGAGGATCAACTCTTCAAGAACCGGAATGGATTGCGGGCTGCGGGCTGCGATGCCTCGGACACAGTTCTTGTAGCCAGCTCTATCAGCCCGGCCATCGATTTGGCACTGCAGACCAACGAATAGCAGATCCCTGTCTGTGGTGGATTGGCATCATCCTCGCATTCTTTTGAGGCCCTTTGGCAACTCACCTGCAGGCCGCCCCGACGGGAGCGTCTCCGCTACCTCGTTGGAAAACTCTATTCCAAAACAACTTATAGCGAAATTCTTGGCTGCCCCCTCAACTGGATCCGACTTGGCATCCCGTTTGCTTTTTCATCCACCACCGGTCGTCCCATCCGAAACACCCCACGGGAACGCGACCGGCCCAGTCGTCTCCTCCCTACCCTGCATGCCGGCGCGTGGAGCCTTCGTCCCCTCGGGCTTCACCGTCGGCATGCTCGATTGACCAAAGACTCCGCCTCGTCCGATGCATGCCCGCGAACTCGTTGAATTAGCCGCGTCGGTAGCAACCCATGTGGGGACAATTCTCGCGGATCCATCCGGACTTCGAGAGGAAGGCTTGGAAGCCTACTGGTTCCAATCCAGGAAGCGTCTTGATGCCTGGGCAACCGCGATGATCCCATTCGAACAGGCGGCCGCGACGAAACGGTCCGCCCAAGGTTCTCATGCGGAAGATATGCTGCGACTGGCAGAAGAGGTGCTCGCCAGCGAGATACTGACCCGTATATGGGCTGCCGTGCTTTCCGGAGCCTCACACCTTTCCACCTACCACATCACCGTGGCAACAGGCCGAAGCATTTTCCTGAACCATCAGGAAATCCGGCTCAGGATTCTCAAATGGATGATCAACGGACCACTGGCCGGATCGCCGTCTGTCGAGGCCTTGAACCTGTTCCGCCGCCGTTGCGAGCGCTGGACGGATCTCTTCCTTGGTCGTATTGCCCTCGTCACCGAAACCACCCTCTATGCATTCGATAGTGATCGACTCGCTGAATTTCATAAGGATTTTCAAGGAGAACTCCGGGCCGGAACACTCGATACATCATGGAACACATTGCTGGCCTCTCTCTCTTGCACTCTAGAAAAATGCCTGCATACGAGACCCGTTTGCAGTGAAACAAATACCGAGATTGCGACCGCTGTCCTAACTTGCCTGGGATCGAACTCCATCAACGAGTGGGCCACTCTCCGCTGGGCTTGGCTCCACCGCCTGGAATGTACCATCTCAGATGCCCAACGCTTGCTCGCCGACCTGTTAGCGGGATCTTCGGATTCTCTTAACCGACAATCCGTTGGACCTGGGTGATTCTCCGCAACTCTCATTTCAAAGAACGGGTGGCGTCGAAGAGATTCCCAACTAGA
>JAFGFZ010000019.1 GCA_016930815.1 Pirellulales bacterium
TTCAAATCCGTACCGAACTCTTGTTGCCAAACGAGAAAATCTTCTCCGTCGGTGTCACCGTCCCCGTCAGCGTCACCACCGGTATTCGATCCGAATGAGGTTTTCCAGACTGCCAGGTCTGCATGATCGACGCGCCGGTCTTCGTTGAAGTCGGCCATCAACGACGCGGCGAGACTCCGATAGACGACCACGCCATCGCGCATCGCAGTTTCCCCCGGAAAAAGATACTCAAAAGTCAGGTCTTCCGACCCGCCAGAGGCCGTCGTCAAAAAAGGGATTCCAAGGTTGAACATCGCTCCACCGTTGAGCAGGGTCTCGCCGGTGGGTTTCAGCTCGGCCAAGATATGAGTCGTTGGATTCGATTCACGCCAGTCACCGCCCGCCACGTTTTGGTCATCGAGGCTCAACCAGTTGCCATTGTCCGGTAACAGGGACCCCGAAGACGAGGAGATCTTATAGCCGTCGATGCTCACGGAAAGGTTCGATTGGTTCTCGAAACGCGCGGCGCCAGTATCGGGATCCACAAGCAGTACCAAGTTGTTGTATTGCTTATCACCAATATAGTTGACGAGCCCCTGGGTGACCTGCCCTTCCGGCGTGCAGTATTCGAAGATGATATCTTCCAATTCCGTCCCGAACTCCGAGGCACTGGGTAACTGAAAGACGTTTCCGAGCTCCAGTGGTGCGGCAGCATTCACAGTCGTTGAGCTGGTAGGCTTAAGTTCGCTGAGCCGGTGGATGCTGCCGCCTTGTGGCGATTCGCGCCAATCGCTAACGCCTTGGTCCTGCAGGCTGCTCCAACCGCTTGGATTCAAGCCGCCCAGTGCGGAGCTGATGGAATATACATCAATATGGACTGGAACCGGACCCGTGGCAATCGACATGGCACCCGAACCCCGGTTGACGGTAAGGACAAGTAATTGATCGACGGATAAGCGGCCAAAGACTCCATGGACGCTCGCAGGATCGGAAACGGAGCCGAATTGATAAACCTGCCCAAACGGCAGCCCCGGCGCTGCCGATAAATCGATCGATGCAAATTGACCTGAGATCGCTGGTGCATCGATTAAATTCCAACTATTCCCCACCGTCGGCGCCATGCCGTTCGTGAATTCCACTCGAAGTGTCCCATCAATGGAAGCCAGGTTCGTCGATTTGAGAGGCGAATGCGTTGCGGCGGTGATCTGCGCAGTAAGTGTGTTTTGAGCCTGAATCGTCAGCGTCTGGGTCGAGAAATTGACATTGGGACCAATGATCCGCACTTGGCGGCCGAGTGTGGCGCCCCACGCGATGGTGACCGTGGCGGCGCCGCCGGTCGCGCCGCCGAGTGTGAGGCTACTGCCCTGTTCACCCGCGAGGTTGAGTGTCCTGGCTGCCAAACTCCCGCCAGGTTCAACGATGAGATGGCCGGTTCCTGCCTGGCCAATGTCCACGCTGGCACTGGAAATATTGTTCGCTGTATATGCTACCGCCAGTTGCCCACCGTTCGCGATGTTGAGCGTACCTGTTTCTCCGGCCAGTTGTCCCAGAATAATCTGCCCCGGCTGTTCGAAGACATCCGAGTCCACCTCCGCCGTGCCGGCGTTGCTGATGTTGGCAATCTCGTCGAGAAATGTATCGGGAACGAATCCCGAGTCCCAATTCGAACCTTCCGTCCAGCTGCCATTCGGCACGATCCAGTTTATGGTTGACTGAGCCCATACTGGACGCGTGAGTAAAACGGCGAATAGCATAGAAAATACGAATGCGGATCGTAGTTGAATATTCATGGAGAAGCCTTCTTAGCTGAATCAGTGATGCATTCAGAACTCGGAGGAAAGAACAAGAACTCAGCACCGATGGCGGCGAACACATGGAAAGAGCGCAAGCACAAGTCCGAGTAAAATTCCACTCGCCGGCTCGGGCACGGCGTGGCTTGCATCCGCCAAGGCTGCGGTAGCAGCATCGACAGAGTCTTTCCAGAGTCGGAAATCGAGTACGTCCACGAAGTTGTCAACAACGACATCGCCATCCAAACCAGGGGCCGAGGGCATGGAAAAAAGGTGATCACTGATAATATAGAAGTCGTTGATGTCAACGATTCCATTGCGGTTCGCGTCACCGGGCAGAAACTGTTCCGCGCCGAAGACGTCGATTTCGGTGTATCCGGTGTAGGCATTCTCGACAGCCAGAAAATCGAGTCGGATGTGTGTTACGCCTGTTGCCAGACTGGGGAGCGTGTCTTCCGTGAAAGCGACGCGATGGGAGACAGGATTCGTAACGACACCTTGTGCCTCGCCGGGGCTGTTGTCGAAGGTCGTCAACAGATTAAACGTTTGGCCAGCGTCGGCCGACGTGGAGATATTGTAATGCTGAGCGTCGCGGCCCGCGTCATTCCACCCGCCATAGATAACCATCGATGACAAATTATAGAAGCCAGCCAGTGAGTAAGTAATCGAAGTACCGCCGCCGTCGCCACCGGTGGCGTAGGCCGCATGCGGGCTGTTGCCCGTTCCATCGCCATAGGCTGTGGCAACGGAACCGTTGGTCAGTGCGATGACGCCGGCCGAGTTCTCCAAGGTGAAGTTACCCACAACGGCAACTGGCATGCTCCCCTCGATTATGTCACTCGAGGATGGACCTCCGGAAGGGAATGCCGGCGTGTAACTGCCTGTACCGTTCGGAGCGACATCCGTCTCGATACTCGCGACCACTTCGGCATCGGTGTCGTTCGATAAAAATAAAGAGAAAACTAAAAAACACAACATGAAAGATTTTGGCACCTGCATGGCAAACCAACCTCCAAGTGAAGGGGGACGCAAGCAATAAAAATCAATCGCTAATAAAATCAACAATTGCGCACTTTCGGAGAGCACGCCCGGCAGATATCCCAACCCATCTCGAACCATCTCGTGAAATGGCGGATGCCTGAGGATATCATTAATCCCAGGCTTTACAATAGTTTTTATCGAAAAATAGTTCCTGAATGTTCTTGAAAACGAACAGCCCTGGGGAACCGGATCCGTTGCCAGGATTGCGTCCCAAGACATTCGAATGGCGGGTAGGTTCGAGGCCGAAGCCCACGGCGCCTTCCTCTTTCCTTAGCCCTATCCAGTTCTTGATGAGCGACCGGGGCGCAATTATACTGATGGCCATATATTAGTCGAGAATAAAATCCATATTTTGGAAATATTCAAATTCTTGCTGTTTTTTCATGGAGAAGCCTAATGACTCTGACGAAGCATGTATTGTTTTTATCTGCTGTTTTGCTCTTCTCTGCCGTGCCATTATTTGCCACTGGTGCATCCTATGAGATTGAACCCGATGATTATCCGGATGGGACTGTCCTGAATTTCATCCATCCCCGCGTTGATCTTGCCATCCATGACGGCATTCAAACACCAGTATTTCCAAAGGACTTTGATTCGACATTGGTTTTGCTCGGGCCTATTCGAGCAACGACCATAGCCCCTTTGGCCGTTTCGACTATTTGCGTTTCTCGTCGGTGCCGGAACCGACAACGTTCAGTTTGCTTGCCCTCGGCGGTTTCGTCTGCCTGACATCCCTTTTTTCACTTTTTCGGTCATATTCATTGGATGCCATTTTCGTTTTTTACATGTTTGCCTCCAGGTCTGGCGGTCCCGGTTTTCTGGAGAAAGTCCAATGGCGAAAAAACCAGTTAGCTCCATCCGAGCCTTCACCCTGGTCGAACTGCTCGTCGTGATCGCCATCATCGGTATTCTGGTCGCGCTCTTACTACCGGCCGTCCAAGCCGCCCGCGAGGCGGCTCGGCGTTCCCAGTGCGTCAACAACCTCAAGCAAATTGGCCTTGCCCTGAACAATTACGAATCGGCATTCTCCAAATTCCCGCCCGGCCGGGTGGGTTGCGATAATAATGCCGAGCTGTGCCCAGATATTCTGCAGCGTGTTGGCACCAGTGGTTTGGTCTTGATTCTGCCGCAACTCGAACTGCAATCGATCTACGATCTGTTCGATTTCACGGATGGCCCTTGGGGGTACACATCGACCTGGGCCGATAAGAACGCGCTGGCTTATGGGCAGCAGGTGGAAACGTTTCTTTGCCCGAGCGATCAAACGGAACCCGTATCGGATGATCCCAGGATATCTACCACTTACAACACCAACGGATTCCCCGCCGCCGTCGGCAATTATGCGTTGTCGGCCGGTTCGCTCGGGCCCGATCTCGGAACCAGTGGCGGTCCGAAATACGAAAATGACGGGATGTTCTACTATTTAGTAGCCCATTCGCCACGCCATGTGACCGATGGTCTGTCCCATACCCTGTTTGCTGGCGAGGTGATCGAGCCCCAAACCTCGGAATCCTCGAATATTTGGAGCCGAGCCGTCCGGTTCATGGATTGCCAGCGTTCGACGGCCAATCCATTGAATACGCCACCCGGCATGCCGATCACATTGGATATGTACGGTTTCAGTGTGAATGGCGCCTTTGGCAGCCACCATTCGGGCGGCGCGAACTTCGTGTTCGGTGATGGCCATGTCGAGTTTTTGAATGATAATATCGATCTTGACACTTATCGGGCGCTCTCCACACGCTCGAATGAAGATCTCACAAAACAATAAACCGATACCGCAGTTGGACACGGATCATGCATCGCTCTATTTCCCTGGTTCCGATCCGGATGTTACCGGCCCTCATCCTGATGGTTGGCTGTGGCGATTCCTTGCCCAAGCGGGTTCCCGTTTCGGGGCAGGTTCTAATCGATCATCAGCCGCTCACCCAGGGATCGATTCGCCTGGTACCTAAAGATGCCCGGCCAGCGACCGGTAAAATCGGTCCGGATGGCCGATTCACGCTGACGACTTTCGGGGACGAAGATGGTGTTGTTCTAGGCACTCACCGCGTCGCCGTAAATGCCCTGGAAATCCTCAGCGCGAATTCGCAGCGCTGGCTTGTCCCTAAAAAATACGCCAATGAACGGACCTCGGAACTGACCGTCACGATCGATGGCCCGACCGATTCTCTGAAGGTGGAGCTGACGTGGGACGGGGGCAAGCCATTCGTCGAAAAATTCGCCGGCGGTGAGTAACTGGCCGGGCTGATAAAGAAACAATGAACAGAAGGAAACAGAGAACTCTTCCAGAAAACTCTTCCTCCGTTTTCTTTGTTTCCTTATGTTTAAAATGGACAGATACGTTCGATTGTATTCATGGGCTTATAGATGTCAAGGAAATAAGGCAAGGTTCTGGAATGGAATAGGATCTCAGGTTCCTAACGAAAAATACCATTGGCGCCGCACTTGATGGTACGGGATAATGAATCATCGAAGCATGGTTCGAGTTTCGCAGTCCCATGGGCGCCCTCTTGAGCCGCTGTTTGCCGATTTCCATATTTTTCTTGTATCCCTTGCGATGCGGTTGATTCCATAACCATCAATCAAGATATAGAGGGCTTTGACATGGAAACTGATCTTCTTGGAAGGCGTAAGTTTTTAGCGGCATCTGCGGGGGCCATTGCCGCCGTGGCAACGGGCAGCCGCCTTGCCCGCGCGCAGACGGGCAAGAATTCGAGCGAACTTGCCATCCTCGGCGGCCAACCGATCCGCAAAAACAAAAGCTGGCCAAGCTGGCCGCATGTTGATGAGGATGTCGTGAATTCGGTGTTGAATACCACGAAGAGTGGAATCTGGTGCCGGATTCAGTCCTCGCATGGGACTGTCCCGACCTTTGAAAAAAAGTTCGCCGAAATGGAGGGCGCCACATTTTGCGTTTGCACGGGAGCGGGTACGCAATCGCTGCATACCTCGGTCGAGGCGCTCGGAATCGGTGCGGGTGATGAGGTGATCACCTCCCCTTACACCGATCCGGGAACCATCGCCTCCATTCTCGCCGCCAAGGCGCTGCCCGTTCTTGCCGATCTGGATCCGGAATCCTTCCAGATGGATCCCGAAGACACCCGGCGAAGGATCACGCAATCTACCAAAGCGATTATGCCAGTCCATATCATGGGCCAACCTTGCAACATGGACCGATTCATGGAAATCGCGAAGGAACATCGCCTCAAAGTGATCGAAGACGCCTGCCAAGCCCACCTTGCCGAATTCCGAGGCAAGAAGCTGGGCACCATCGGCGACCTGGGGTGTTTCAGCTTCCAAACCAGCAAAACGATCGCTTGCGGGGAAGGGGGTGCCATTCTTGGTAATGATGAGCAACTGATGGACCGTTGCTACACCATCCATAATCACGGCACCTCGCGGCGGGGCCGCACGGAAATGCCAGGACCGAAATACCGCATGAACGAATTCGAAGCGGCGGTTCTGCTAGGCCAGCTTCCTACCGCGCAGGAACGGTTCGAGTTGCGCAATAAGAACGCCAACTACCTCTCCGCCCAGCTCAAGGGTTTTGAAGGAATCACCCCACAAAAGCTCTATGAAGGCACGGAAAGCGGCGCCTGGTATCTCTATGGCATGTCCTATCATAAGGAACATTTCAACGGCGCTAGCCGGAGTACGTTCCTGAAAGCCGTGGCGGCTGAAGGGATTGGACTCAGTTCCTATATTCGCAACGGTTTGCATCGGGAACCGTGGATCGATTATATCCTGGGCCAGCGGATCTATCAGGAAATGTTCTCCCAAGAGCGATTGGAGTCCTACCGCGCGGAAACTGCTTGCCCGAACTGCGATCGGGTATGCCAGGAAATGGTCATGTTCTGGTCGTCCGGCATGCTCCTCGGAACCGAGCAAGACATGGACGACATCGCGAACGCAATCTTCAAAGTCCACGAGAACCGGGATCAATTGCAGCAAATCGAGAAAAGCTGAATGAAAAGGTCATGATGTTACGAGTTCGCACGTATCTGCCCATTTTAAATTTGAACAGACCATTAGGCATACTCACTGAGACGATACATCTAAAATCGCCGGCCGGTGGCTGATCAAACCAGGTTCAGGACATTGATGGTTTCAGAGGTGGGCGTGTTGCCCTCCGGGAAATCCCTGTCTTCACTCTTGTCCGCAACGGATTCTCCACATAAAGCCCCGGATGCAGGTGGTTCTGTCGTTAACGTCCTGGAACGTGCTTTGGCACGTACCGCTTTCCGCCGGCTCGAAAGCCCCCTCGACATGAAGACAAACGAGAGCCGTAACAGGGCACGGATGCTGATCGGGCGTATGTGGAAAATCTTCGTCCCAATCCGCAAAAGGCATTTGATTGTGTAGTAATCCTTCCGGATATGGCGTCGGATCGCCTTCAGCTTCTCCAGGTCGTAGGCATCGGAGACGACGTGACCGTCTTCGAGAATTCGGTAGCCGTTGTTCTCGGCCACGATGGCGTTCAGGGGTGAGAACTTCTCCGTCCTCAGGAGGCAGAGATCGATCGTGTCTAGTTTAAGCCGGTTGGCGAAAGATGCGATTTCGATCATCTCGGCCTCATTCTCACCGATGCAGCCGACGATGAAGTAGCCGTGTATGTAGAATCCCACCTTGCGGATCACCGCAAAGGCCTTCTCGGCCAGCGCCGTGTCGAAGCCCTTCTGCATCATCTCGAGCGTCTTGTCCTGAGCCGACTCGATTCCGATCGTCAGGATCTTAAATCCTGCCTTGAACATCTTCTTCAAAATTTCGGGATGTTTGAAAACCTCGATCCTCACGGCGACGGCGAAGGTTTTCTGAATCCCCTCCGCAATGATCAGGTCGCAGATCTGCGAAACCCTCTTCATGTCGACGGTGAAGTTGTCATCGACCACGAAGACGAATTGTGCATCCACCGTCTTTAGTTCTGCAACCACGGAGGCCGCCGACCGGCCGCTCCACGGGCGCTTCTCGCCGAGGGGATTGTTGGAGAAAGTGCAAAACTTGCAGTGAAATGGGCAGCCCCTGGAAGTGGAGATGAAGTCCACGTCGAGCCCGAGGTCCAGGTTCTTGTAAAGGAGCCTGTATCTGGAACGCCGGAGTTTCCTGTTCGGAATGATGGAATCGTTCATCCTCGTGAGAGTGCGCAACTTATTGTGAACGACCTCACCGTTCTCGCGGTAGGAGATGTTCGCGATCTGCCGGAGCGGAACCCCAGATGCAATGTTGTGGATGATTTCCTCGCCATCCCCCCGGACGATGATGTCGAGCCGGGGCGTCTGAGCGAAGAGCTCTTCCACGGAGACCGTTGCGTGTCTTCCGCCGAAAATGACGGTGATGTCAGAATAGAGGTTGGAAGCGACGGCCACGGCGGCATCCTGCTGGTAGTCCCAATTGACGCAAACGCAGAGCAGCTCCGGCTTATACTTCGCGATCATCGCATCGATGTCCGGCTCGAATCTCTGGTCCACGAGCGTGACGGTTTCAACCAATCCTTCAAGAACGCTGGCGATGTACTCGAGCCCGAGGGGCGGACAGTACTTCTTCTCGGGGAGCCCTTCTGCATGGGGGTAGACGCAGAGGGCACTTCGGAAGGGTCTGAATCCGGGCGCCATAATGGGTTTCGGGCCGGTTTCCGTACCGGTTTCCATGCCGGGCTGAGTATTGGGCATCTTGTTTTGCTTCCTTTCCAGGATCGGATTATCATACCCCAACCCTACTGGCATTGATTGGGCATAGCCCGTTCGAGGGTGTTACCCTGCCACCGCGTCTCCGACCACGGAGCGTCGTACCGACTGCCGCGAAAGAGTCTCCGGGCGCCCCGAAAATCGACTCCATTGCGGGTTCTAATGAAGGTTGCGCAACGAAAGAATCCGCATTTCAAGATTGAACTCGAAAGTTGCCAGGCTCCCGCTGACTCGCCCTGGTTCGTTCGTGGCGCAAAGATCCATAGGATCATTATGACACCACGGGGCGTTATTCGCCATGGGGATTATTTCTCTGCCTTCACTGCATGCTGCAAGCACTTCCAAATGAAATGCCAAATACCCGTCGTTACCACGTGAAGAAATACCAGGGCATGCCCCCCTTGCAAGTCCGTTTATTTGCAGATATTTTCGGATAGTAACTGGGGATGGAGTCCACCCAAAACCGCCGCCGATGGCTGATGACTCCTACAGGACCAAGTCGTCCTCAGGGAACCATTGCCATTGGTGAGTTCAAGCTCCCTCAGGCTCGCCTGGTGAGCTTTTTTTTATGCCTATGGCACGTCCGATACAAGCCTGACAAGGAAAAACCCATGACAAGAAAAATAACTACCGTTCGCGCTCTTGAAATCCTTGATTCGCGGGGGAATCCGACCGTCCGAGTCCACGTCGTCTTGGACAACGGCATCATGGTCTCGGCTTCCGTACCATCGGGTGCATCCACAGGCGAAAATGAAGCCCTTGAATTGCGCGATGGTGATAAGAAACGCTATGGCGGCAAGGGAGTCCTGAAGGCCGTGGCCAACGTCAACCAGTTGATCGCGCCGAAGCTGATCGGCTTGGACCCGACCCGCCAGGCCGCAATCGATCACTTGATGATTGACCTGGATGGCACGGCGACCAAGAGTACGTTGGGTGCCAACGCAATCTTGGGCGTGTCGATGGCTTGTGCCCGTGCGGCGGCAATGGCGGTGGACCTGCCCCTCTACACCTATTTGGGCGGCACAGGCGCGGTACGGCTCCCCGTACCCATGATGAATATCCTCAACGGCGGCAAACACGCGGACAACAGCGTGGACTTTCAAGAGTTCATGGTGATGCCCATCGGCGCACCCAATTTCGCCGAAGCATTGCGGTACGGTGCCGAGACATTCCACGCTCTAAAGAAGATCTTGCACGACCGCGATTGTGCCACGAGTGTCGGCGACGAAGGCGGATTTGCTCCCAATCTTGGAAGCAATGACGAGGCGTGCGAGATGATTAACGAGGCGATCCAGGCCGCCGGATTCACGCCCGGGAAAGACATTGCACTCGCACTCGATCCGGCAGCCAGCTCGTTCTACGAAAACGGAGCTTACAATCTTGCCAAGTCGGGACAGGGTAAAAAGACTAGCGCCCAGATGACCGATCTCTACAAGACTTGGATCAGCAAATATCATATTGTGTCCATCGAAGACGGCCTGGCTGAAAATGATTGGGATGGTTTTCGACAGCACACCGCCGCGTTGGGCGATGACATCCAGATTGTCGGCGATGATATCTACGTCACCAACACCAAGTTCATTGCACGCGGGATCGAGGAGAAATCGACCAATGCCGTCTTGATCAAGCTGAACCAGATTGGCTCGGTGACCGAGACAATCGAGGCCATCCAGATGTGCCAGAAGGCAGGCTGGAGCTATGTTGTATCCCACCGTTCAGGCGAGACGGAGGATGCCTTCCTGGCCGATTTCGCGGTGGCCATGGGCGGCGGTCAGATCAAGACCGGCTCCGCCTGCCGCAGCGAACGCATCACCAAGTACAACCGGCTCTTGGAAATCGAGGCCGAACTGGGAAAGACCGCCGTGTTTGGGCGATGACTTACATGGAACTTCTTTCCCTGCCGTTTGGCGCAAGCGAGCGATATGGCTGTCCTGCCTGTTCGTGGCGGAACTCTTCACATTCACTGCTCTGGCCCATAGTAAACACCACCAACACGCCATTCAGCGGTTGGCATCTGCGAACAGCGCCCGCAGGCAGACAGATTAGCGTGGGCGGCTAGCTTCAGTTGGGTTGGAAGGGCGAGATTGGGTTGACTTTACGCTTATACACCCCCAATAATAAAAGTTGTAGAAGCTGCGGCGATGGGGTTCGCCGCAAAGTGTGCCGCCGGGCTCCCGTTATGCAACGGTTCCCGCGGATGATAACCCCTACCAGAAGGTATTTCCCTTTGTTGCGGGATTCGGGCTGGCAGCATTGCTGATGACAATAGGGGTCATTGCCTTAGCTTGCGTCCGCCAATCCTGAACTGGGACGTTATCATGGTTACCGCGGACAATGTGGTCGGCACTGGTCATCAGCCATCGGAGGCATTCCACCGGCTGGGGACCGTAATCGACTACATCGCCGCAAAATGCAATTGCGTCCGGGCTCGGCTCGGCTCCAAGAACCGCTTCCAGCGCCGGCCAGTTTCCGTGAATGTCTGAGACAATGAGAAGTTTCATTTCTGCTTAAAAACAGAATTGTGCTTAAAGAAGGCATGACGTGGTTCCCGCGAAAGTCACAGTTGTATCACGCAGCGGGACGTGCGATCAGCACGGTACAGGGACAGTGATTGCTTACTTGGTCGGCAGTGTCGCCCAGGCTCGAGTCGCCGTCTTCGCTGTTGGCCCCGATAACGACAATTTCACTCTTCTCTTCCTCGGCACACGTGATGATCGCATCGGCTGGATGGCCCTCGCGGAGTATCGGCGTCAGTTGGACTCCTCGAGAGTGGGAAAAGTTGGCCGCCGTTTGTAGGAGGTCCTTCAGGCGGTGGCGCGCCTGGGCTTTAATGTCATCCGTGATCTGATCCAGGCTGGGATTGCCGGTTCGCTCCAGCACAGTCACCGCATTCAACCGCCCACCATTCTGCTGAGCTAGCTTGACCGCAGCCTCCAGTGCTCTTTCACTACTATGCGAATCATCCAGGGCAACGAGAATCCCAGCCATCACTCTGTCCTCCACAAGATGCCGTTCCTAGCCGGAAGGAACCATCACCAGATAAAAAAACCCTTGAGAACAAGGTCTTCCCAAGGGTAGTTCTAAAAAAACACCCTACTTCCAAGAAAAAACCTTGTCGGTAGGGGTCATTATCCGCGAAGGCCGGCAAGCCCGGCGGCGATTGAAGGCGAACCCCATCGCCTCAACTCAGCATCATCGTACTTCGACGCTGTCAACATGTCAACTTGAGTTCGTGGGACTGGATTCTCCCTTTTGCCCCGTTTTTCCCATTTCCTCAAGTAACATTCCCATTGACTTGATGGTCCGCCTATTCTTCCTGCTTAAAAAGTTGATTCTCTCAGCGAATTTGGATGGGCAGCGGCCGCCCAGTTCCTTCGCCATGTCTTGAGGGACCAGGCAGGCATGAGTGAGTTGTGTTGAGAACCGGATTGTGGCCCCAGGCAGGATTTGATAATATCAGCATGGCGATGGGGTTCGCCAAAAACTGCCGACGCCTTCCGTGAAGGTCCCGGCTGATGACCCCTACTTGCAGGTGCTCCTGAGTAGGGTCTGATAACACGAACAAAACCGACCCCACGAGGAGTGTTCCTGGTGGGGTATTTTTTGTTTGTTTCTGTGCCGGGGATTTCTTACATGCGAGTGCTCACTATTTCCCGCGAGTACGGCGCTGGCGGAGGCGAACTGGCTTGGAAACTCGCGGATAGCCTGGGATGGGAGCTGTTGGGCCGGGAATTGCTGCACGAGGCGGCCAATATCCAACACGTTCCCGACGCGGAACTCGAGCGACTTGATGAGCAAGCGGTCACGATGAGCGATCGTTTCCGAATGCATCCACCACATCAGCAGTACTTGCTCGGATTGACGGAAGCAGTTCAGCGTGCGGCAGAACAGGGGAACGTGATTTTGGTTGGTCGCGGCGCTGTACATCTTTTGGCTGGCGTTGAGCAATGTCTCCACATACGTCTTGTCGCTCCCAAGGCTTGGCGCGTCGCACGCATGGTGCAGCGTGAGGGATGGACGACCGAACAGGGACTCGCTCGATGCACAGAAACGGACCGGGCTCGAGTGCAGTTTCACCGCTTCTTCTTTGGTGAAGGATCTGACCAACCGGCACAGTATGATCTAGTAATCAACGCATCGCTGATGCCTATGGAGAACATCATAAAGGTAATCAAGGAGATAGTCAATTCTCATTCGGTTTCAACTCATGTTAATCGCGTGAGTAAACCTGTACTTACGATGTCTCGAGAATTAGGGGCTGGCGATAAAGGATTTGCACCCCCTTTGGCCGAACAACTTGGATTGGAAGTTATTGATCGTGAAATATTGGAAGAACAGGCTCGGCGTTTGGATATCTCAATGACTGACCTGGAGAAAATTGATGAAAAACCGGCTTCACTTTTTCAGCGTTTCCGGCCGGGTAGCGTGCACTATCGTTACATCGAGACCTTGAAGCAATTGATGCAAGAGCAAGCCGAACGTGGTAATGTACTGATCGTGGGACGCGGGGGATTCAGATTTTTGAAAGACATATCGAGTGCGTTTCATGTGCGACTGGTTGCCGCGATGCCGGTACGTATCCGTCGTGTCATGGAATATCACTGGGTTCGCGAGGGTGTGGCCCGCAAACTCATTCTAAATAGTGACACCCAACGGCGCAGCTTCTGTCAAGACTATTTTGGAGTCGACTGGACCAGTCCCCTGGAATACCACATGACGGTGAACAGTGGACGATTGGGCTCGTCGGCCATTGATGTTGTGGCGTCAGCGGCGATGCATCATTGGGCACGGCCCATTTCTGACGCCTGAAGAAGACAAAGATTGACGGCACAACTGAAAGACACATCAATGGAAGGCACTTGGGGAATTGCAGCTGTGTGGATGGGCTTGGCGTTGGTAGCCAGTCTTATCTCGATTCGGTTCAAGTTAAGTGTTGCCTTAATAGAGATTCTAATTGGGGTAATTGCAGGGAATATTGCACTACTCTTAGATCATTATCATTTTCTGGGAATTCATTGGGAACTCAAGGCGAATGAGTGGATAGCGTTCCTCGCAGGATTTGGCAGTATTCTCCTCACGTTTATGGCCGGTGCAGAGATTGAACCAGCGGTACTCCGCAAGTATTTCAAAGAGAGTTTCGCCATCGGATTCGCCAGCTTCGCTGCACCATTTCTTGGTGCATTGCTGTTTGCTCGGTTCGTCAGCGGATGGGACTGGAACGGGGCCATCATCTGTGGCATTGCCCTCTCGACAACGTCGGTGGCTGTCGTTTATGCAGTGATGATAGAAACTGGTTTGAATGAAACGGACTTCGGCAAGCTCATCCTAGCTGCCTGTTTCATTACAGATCTCGGCACTGTAGTAGCATTAGGGGCATGCTTCGCAAGCTACAACTGGACGCTGATCGTCTTTGCAGTGGTAGTGGCCGGTGTTTTGTGGATCGCGCCCTCGTTCGTGACATGGTTCTTTCAATGTTTTCCAACCCACGTCAGTGAACCGGGAGTCAAATTCGTCTTTTTCATCCTGTTTATGTTAGGTTCGCTGGCATCTCTGGCAAAGAGCGAGGCGGTCCTGCCAGCCTATCTGGTGGGCTTGGGGCTGGCTGGCGTGTTTGCCCATCAGCGAGACACTGTGCGCCGGTTGCGCACGACCGTATTTGTCTTCCTGACCCCGTTTTACTTCCTTAATGCCGGAGTGAAAGTCTATCTTCCTGCGATTTGGACCGGTTTCGGTTTGATTATGATCCTATTTGCCGTGAAAGTCGCCGCCAAGATTGTCGGAGTGTGGCCACTCACACGCAGATATGGATTTGGCAGCCGTGAGAGCAGCTACACGACGATGCTTATGTCGACAGGTTTGACATTTGGCACTATCAGCGCTCTGTTCGGATTGAACAATGGCTACATTGACCAATCTCAGTATTCAGTGCTTGCCACCGTGGTCATCGGCAGCGCAATTGTTCCGACCATTATCGCCCAGACCTTTTTCCGGCCTACGATCGAATCGGCTATTGCGTTTCAAGTAGCGGGAACGGTCGCGAGTGAATCTACCCCTGAGACGTCTATAGCAACATTAGAGCCACCGTCCCTGGAGGAAACTTAGACATGTTCCACAAAATAGTTGCCGCCATTGACGGTTCTCCCGCCAGCGAAAGAGCACTCGCTACTGCCGTGGATCTGGCTGTACATTACGAGGCTGAATTGACAACAATTAGTGTCGCTGAAGTGCCCGAAGTTGTTGCGATGGTCGACGAGGTCGATGAAACACGGCATACAGCCGAAGAATACTTTCGCAAGATTAGTGAGGCGGCAGTTGAATTCGCACGTTCACGTGGTGTAGCCTTGCGATCCGTCGTCGTACGTGGCCAAGCTGCGGAGCAGATCATTCACTTTGCCGAAAGTGAGGGTGCCAACTTAATAATTCTTGGCCATCAGGGGCATTCGCGCATTGCTCGATTTTTCCTGGGTAGTACAACGGATCGAGTAAGCGAACACTGTCATTGTTCGGTAATGATCATCAAATGACAGGAGTCAACACCTTCGTACTTTCTGAGCCAATTAATTCTTTGATTCGATGGTACTAATCGTTTATTTTTCTAGGCAGGAGCGATCTTTGGAATGGTAAGTCACTATGCTATTGATCTTTGCACCACGCATGGACCAACGCGACCGGCAGAAGCCCGTAAATTTCCAAACGGAGAATTCGCTGAGCAATTAACATCTCTCACGAATGTCGTCAACAAGTTTGAACTCGTTTCGTTCAAACCGGGAATACATGCCTGTGAAACGCTTTCCAGAAATGAACCGATCGACTTGGCGGTCCTGGGGCAGTTTAAGTCGGGGAAGTCATCGCTTCTCAATGCGATCCTCGGCGAGGCCATGCTTCCAGTTGGTGTTCTGCCATTAACAGCGGTCGTCACACGCCTCGTTTCGGGGATGGTATCGATCGTCCGAGTAACTCATCTTGATGGAAGAATCGAAGAACTCACTTTGGATAGGCTCGCGGAATTTGTAACGGAAGCCGGCAATCCCCGCAATCACCGACAAGTGGCGATTGTGGATGTGGTGACTCCTCTGATGAATGATTTGCCGGATGTTCGCCTCGTGGACACACCGGGCTTGGGAAGCCTGTTTGCTCATAACACCGAAGCAACCCGCGCCTGGATGCCGAACGTGGCGGCTGCGATCGTTACCGTGAGTGCCGAACGGCCGCTTTCAGATGAAGACTTGCGGCTCGTCACCGAGGCCCTCAAGACGGCTCCGCGAGTTGTTGCCGTGCTGACGAAAGTGGATCTTTTAACGGACACGGAACGGGAGCAGGTACTCGATTTCCTCCAAGATGTCCTTTGTGAGAAGTTTGACACTGAAATTCCAATTTTGCCCTTTTCAATCCGGCACAACACCGGACATTGGCTAGGCCAGCTTCGCGAAAACTTGCTCTTGCCCTTGGCTCGGAACGTCGCGGGAGAACGACGGGCAGCGCTTTCCCTCAAGCTGAGTGCCCTGACGCAATCCTGCTGCGACTACTTGTCCATTGGTATCCAGTCGGCTGAACGAACCGACGCGGATCGCGAGCGGCTCCGCGCGGCCGTGCTCGACGAAACCGTGAGTGTCGCAGTGATTGAGGATGAACTCAGGCTGGCGGAGCAAGGGATCCGTTCTCATGTCCGGTCCGAATTCGAGAATTATTTTCTCGGTCATTATGATGCATTATGGCGAGGATTGAGTGAAATCCTAGCCAGTGAGTTTTCATTGTGGGAGGGAAATCTTGCCAAGCAAACACGACAATACCAAGGCTGGATGAAAACAAACTTACTGACCGAGTTGACACGATTGTCTGACGAGGCGGTTTCCGTCGCGGATGAAATCATGACAAGAGCGGAAGAGAGATTCCGGCGTATCGTGGAAGCATTCCGCGACCGATTGAGCCGGAATATCCATCAGGCGATGGGAATCTCTGTTTCCCCACTTGCATGGCAAGCCATGCAACCGGCGCTAACAGCCGTGCCGGTGCAGATCGGCCAGACATTCATGGTTCACTGGGATTTGCTCTGGTGGATGCTTCCGATGAAAATGATTGGTGGGATCTTTCGAAAACACGCTCTTCAGCAAGTGCCAGTCGAAGTGGAGAAAAATTTGAGGAGGCTTGTAAGCGACTGGGCGAATTCTGTGGATCAAGCGATTGCCAACCTGCGGAGTCAAGCAAGAAACTGGGTTCAAGACGAGTTGGCAACACTGGATCAACTGCTCGCGAGGGAACCCTCGAAGTCGCCAATCCTCCATGCCGCACTCCGTGAGTTGACATATTTCACTAATGAGCAATAGCCGGGCATTATGTTTTTTGCGCCTGTCCCTTCCGCGGTTCCCAATGCCTACCAGCCCAATGCGAAGATCGTTTCCAGGCGGAAATGCCACACCGGAGTGATCCGCGGGGAAACAATCCGTATTCAGAATCCACGCCATTCCCGTAGCCGTCCCAATCTTCACAAAACTCCTGCGATTGTACTGTTCATTCATGATCTTTCCTTCTGGTCAAAATTCACTATGTCTATCCGGCCCACGGCGATTGTGATCACTGCCAACGAATCCTGGATTTCCCATCGAGGATCCGCTCGGATGCGGTCCGAGCAGCAAGAACCTATCCAGATTAACGTAAGTTCGACTGTATGACTTCGTCAAACCATAACAAACGATTCGAAACAAAATGATTCCGTAGAGTTCATGGGCTACCACAGAGCTCACCGAGGACACAGAGGATAAAACGAA
>JAFGFZ010000144.1 GCA_016930815.1 Pirellulales bacterium
AGCGCTCTGTCACGGCTAAGAATGTGTTTTGAAATCGCCTGAAATGATCATTGGCCTGTACTAATCAACACCCTCCCTCTGGGAGGGTCGGCCCGTAAGGGACGGGGAGGGTCCTCCATTCTTACCCTCCCCGGCCGCTACTGCGTCCGACCCTCCCGCAAGCGGGAGGGTGATATCAATTTCAAAACACGTTCTAAGATTAAGGATTGCCTGGCCGACGGGCGTAGTTTGCTCCGCAAACAAAACGTTCTGTTCCCGTAGCGGACAACAACCTTCTTGTCGGCATGCACGATATCCATAAATCCTAAAACAAGGTTTGAAAAAGCACTAGCCCTTGAATCTCTCATGGCATTACTTTAGACTGAGGGCGGTTGTGCGATCGAGAACTTCAGCAACAAGTGGGAGCCCAGCCGTGACCGAGCGGAATTGTGCCCTGAAGAATATTTCGCCGCGCCGCTGTCATCCAAATTCTTGAAATCAGTTCGTTCCTTTCCTCCACTTTGCCCTATAAGCAAACGATTCACTGGCGCTTGATCCATGTCGAACGACAAGCTAAGGCGACAGATCGCCTGGGAAGCCGCACGGTTGATGTATCAGCGGCAGGAAACGGAATACTATCGAGCGAAAATGAAGGCCGCGCGAGCTCTATGCCACGGTTGGGTCAAGCCGGCCGATTTACCAAAAAACACTGAAATCCGCGACGAGATTCAGGCGCTTGCCCGCCTCTTTGAGGGCGAACAGAGAACCTCTGAACTGCAGGCCATGCGGATCGAAGCACTCCGCATGATGCGGATGTTAGCCCGTTTCCGCCCTCGCTTGATCGGGAGTGTCTTGACAGGCCATGTCCGGAAAGGATCCGATATTGATCTTCACCTGTTCTCGGATAGCCTCGAACCAATTCTACAGGTGCTCGATGAACAAGGAGTGATCTACGATGTCGAGCGAAAGCAAGTTCGCAAAGATGGTCAAGAGCGAATTTATACGCACGTTCATGTCACGGATGTGTACCCTTTCGAACTAACCGTCTATGCCGCCAACATGGCCCATACCGTCTTCAAAAGTTCCATTACCGGCAAAGCGATTGAACGGGTGAGTCTGGCCGAGCTTGAACAGTTCCTGCAACACGAATATCCTAAAATTGACATCGACGCCGCGGTGACCGATGCGGCGAATCGGCCGGATCGATACCAGGTGTACGAATCGCTTCTCCTCCCTCTGGAAAATGTCAAGCAGAATCCAAAACACCACCCGGAAGGGGATGCCCTGTATCATAGTCTTCAGGTATTCGACCATGCCCGGGACAAGCTGCCATATGATGAAGAATTTCTGACCGCCGCCTTGCTGCATGATATCGGGAAGGCAATTGATCCGGCCGATCATATCGGCGCGGCGTTGGAGGCACTCGACGGATTCATAACCGAACGCACGTCTTGGCTGATTGCGAACCATTCCCTGGCAAACCAGCTGCATGCTGGAACACTCGGCACCCGTGCAAAACGCCGCTTGCGGCAATCGGAGAATTATCAGGATTTACTCATTCTATCCGAATGCGATCGAGCCGGCCGCCAGGCTCGTGTCGAAGCGCCCGAAGTCGACGAAGCCATCGGCTACCTCCGCCACCTGACCACTATGTTCGGCTGATTCAGTTCTTCCTCGAGTGGGATTGGCACAGGTCCCGGAGCGGGGGATACCCGCCGATGGAGCTCGTCCGCGGACGAGCTTTCCCGGAAGACATCATTATCTCAAATGCCTTGTTTCAGGCGATGGATGTTTCGCAAGATTTGTTTGGCTAAATGGAATTGTCAATATCAATCCGGTCCAGGATAGCTGCATTGTAGGCATCGACTGGTTTCAAATCAGGATAGAACGGTTGGGCCGCTTCGCAGCCTTCGCTCACTGCAATCAAATTCCCAACTCCCGCATGCAGCTCATCATAAACGACGATCGAATCGCCCTGGGGATCGGATGGATCCCGCAATTCATCCAAGCTGAGAGGAATCGCCAGTTTAAATTGGGCCCGAGCCAAACTCGCGTGCGATCGATTCAATAGGACGCTACCAATGACTTTTGCTATCCGCATGATTCCGCCCTTGGTCAATCAGTCTGGTCCTCTCCATGGGTCTTTATCTTGGCCGTTCATCTTCTAACCCAAGCACACTCCAACAAACTGGAGTGCTATTATCCCCTAATAGTTCCCGATTCCCCTGGCAGTCGCCCGTTATCATGACCAGGCTGCCAACTCCCGCACCGAGTTGATCCACAACAAGGACTGGATCACCCTCGGACGACTTGTGATCAGCGGCCAATGGTTGCGCTACAAGCAACTTCCAACCGGCAAGTGAAACGTGCTTGACTGTCGATGTCGCCGTTCCAACGATCCGAGCGTAAAGCATCAAATTTCCCTATGCCATGCAGAGCGTGGCTGTTCTGTGAAATTTCCTGGACCATGCATTGCATGATCCCAGAGCCGATTCAAAACCGTCTCCCCTCGATCCGCTTGAGGTCATGCAGCTTTTAACGTGTTATTCTTGGTTGAATACTTTGTATTGATCAACTTGAATACAATCCACGATGCCGATAATCACGGTATCGATCGGGAGATCCTTTGTTTCCGGCGTGAACCGGGCACTCGAACCCTGCGTAACAAGGACCATCTCACCCTCGCCCGCGCCGAGTGTATCGACTGCGACCAACGTTCGACCGATAGCGATCAACCGATGGTGATCCTGGACATCGACGCGGCATGGTTCCACAACGAGTAATTTATAGCCACGCATGGCAGCGTTTTTTTGGGTTGCGACCAGCGAGCCGGTTACTTTAGCCAGAAACATAGCGCGTACCTATCAAGTTGGCAATGAATGTGCCGCGGTGTTTGTTACTTCACCAATGCGTTCGACATCGCCTCGAGCGAACTGTCGCTCGCTCGCCATATCATGCGTGCGGTGTATGAAACTGGTCGAATCGAGGCTATCGACGAGGACCTTCATGGCATTTTATTTCATAAATGCCGCAACCAGGCCGTCGGCCGGTCGTGGAATAATATGGCTACTGATCAACTCTCCGATCTTTTGGGCCGCGGCGGCACCTGCTTCAACGGCTGCCCGCACACTACCGACATCTCCGCTGACAATGGTTGTCACAAGGCCACCACCGATACCAACCCGCTTTTCAATCTTGACGTTTGCCGCCTTGGCCATTGCGTCCGTGGCTTCGATGAGTGGTACCAGCCCACGCGTTTCAATAAGTCCAATTGCCGTATACATGATGAATTGCTCTTTAAGGAATGATTCTTAATAGTCCATGGGCTCGGAATCCCATCTCCTTGCTAGTTTTCGTCGCGGTTTCTTGTTCGAGTCCGTACAATTTTCTGGGGAAGATCAAGCACGATATCAACATCCTCATGGGGCCGCGGGATGACCTGGACCGAAACAACTTCGCCAATACGGGATGCGGCTGCCGCCCCGGCATCGATCGCCGCC
The DNA here is from genome assembly GCA_016930815.1 of Pirellulales bacterium. GTDB lineage: Bacteria > Planctomycetota > Planctomycetia > Pirellulales > Lacipirellulaceae > JAFGFZ01. The sequence continues at coordinate 3,480 of JAFGFZ010000144.1, forward strand.
TTCACGGATGCAACGTCGCCCGTAACGAACGCGGAAACGAGCCCGGATCCGACCTTGTCCCAGCCCAGAAATGTGACATTTGCCGTTTTGATCATCGCATCGGTCGCCTCGACGAGGGCAACAAATCCCCTCGTCTCGATCAGGCCGAGTGCCTCCTGGTAGTAGTCTTTTGCCATGGCCTGTTCCGTTTCAACCAAGGGGAAATGATACTTGCCAACACCCTTTTCATGGATACCTGCCGTACTAAGGACGGCGATGATATATATCAAATATTTTTCATAATACAATAGATTTCTCTGACAAAGCTATCCTGATAACGGCGCAACCTCCTTTGGTGAAAAATTTTACGGCATGATTATAGATCGTCCCTCGATGGATTTCAGCCTACGAAAGTATCCGTCCGATCCATCTGTTCGAGTGTCTCTTGTGTGCAATCCGGATCCACTTCCCGGCAGCAGGCGGTGATTCGATCAATGACATCCACCAGATCGCCGCGCCATGCATCTTCGGTGGTGTCGGGTGGACAGAGCCGGCTGAATTCGATCATCAGTAGGATCAGCCTTAGCAGATGCCGGAACAGGATCCCTTCTTGTTTCTGCAATCCTTTACTGGTGATATATTTGTTGAAATTGCCACCAAATTCGAGGACTTCTCCAGCCACCCAAACGGCATTGGTCCGGACATCATGCACGCCGGGGAAATCAAAATCGAACAGGATGCGTAGTTTTTCGGCGAGGGTGAGGATCCGCGGTCGTTCCTCATCGAATAGTCCCCGCCGCCGATCATACGGATCATCTTCCGGTTCGCGAAGCTGTTCAGCCGTCACAAGCCCCGCTCGCAGCAGTTGTTCATCCAATCGATTCATTGCCATCGGGCCGGGCGGTAACTGATCTTGTTTCGGGACGCGAACATAACGGGCCACGGTCCCTGGCATATCGAGGGCACTTTCGATCGCCTGCAAACGTTCCGCGCGATCGGCGATTCCGAGCTGATTGACCAAGAAGATCCCGAAAAGCGGATTGACACCACGAAGCATCAGCAATTTGGCAAGATCGGGCGTTGGATAGGCGAATTGAGCCCGGTATGGAGGCGGCACGCTCTGTTCGGCCGGTTGTCCTTCGGGTGCTGCCTTCGCCGTGGAAAACAGATTCGTCAACAGCGGCATCGGTGGCTGGGGAAGAGTGGTCTTGGACAATCGGTCTACCGGTTCGAAATCGGATGCTTCATTTCGAGGGGGTTCGGGCTCGAGGGTCACGTAACCGGCACGCCACAATGTGATCAGCATCCGGTCCAGATTGTCCTGTTCCTTTTCGAGCCATTTCCCCTCAAACAAGCGCCGCCGGACCAGGTGCCGGACAATTTCGACATCCGGGGATGCTTCGAGCATGTATGCCAGCAGCCGCCAGGGTAACGGACCGGCACTATGGAGTCGTGCAGCGCCCGCAAGTGTCAATTTTGTGAACTGCTGTTCGTTCCAATACTGCTCGGTCGTCCGCCGCTTCGGCATCTTTTTCTTGAGACGTTTTTTCGCCTTGATCAGGTTCGGATCCTTGGTATCTTCGGGAATTTGATTGTTCTGTTCTTGCCATCGCAGGATTTTGACATCGTCTTCATGGGCTAAGGCGTAAACATAGCCCCGATCATCGAACTGCGGCCTCCCAGCCCGGCCAAAGATTTGATGCGCGGTACTCGCTTCGATTAATTTCTTGTTGCCCGCCGGCCCCTTGAGTAGGGTTGGCAAAACAATCGACCGTGCTGGCAAATTGATCCCGGCGGCGAGAGTTTCGGTACAAACGCAGACAGAAAGAAGTTTGCGCTGGAAGAGGCGTTCGACGATGCGGCGGTATTTTGGAAGGATACCCGCATGGTGGATCCCGACACCCCGCATGAGGATCTGCTTCAATTGGGGACCGGCGCCTTGCGTCCAATTGGATTGGCTCAATTCGGCCGCGAGTTGTTTCTGCTGACCATCGGCCAATAACCGTTTGCCGCGAAACATCTCGGCGACACTCCAGCAATGATCTCGATTGAAGCAGAAGACCAGCGCGGGGATTCGGCGAAGCGATTCTTCACCGGCAGCCATCTCTTCCAACTGGTCACCGAGCAGTTTGTCGGGTACCCAATGAAATGTCAGCGGCACCTTTCGATCGTCGCTGCGGATCAGTTCCAGCCTCCGCTTGTGATTCTTCCGTAACCATTGCACGAATTCAACGGCATTGCCAACGGTCGCTGAAAGGAGCAATGTCCGGACATGTTCGGGGAGTAATCCCAGTGTGAATTCCCAGACAATCCCTCGCTCTCGATCATTGAATGAATGAAATTCGTCGATCACGACAACACCAACATCCGTGAAATCGTGGATATCACGGTGGAGGAGCCGGTTGAACAGGATCTCGGCCACGACCACCAGAATCCGGGCATCTGGATTGACACGGCGGTTGCCAGTCACCAATCCCACATCGGCCGGTTGGAATCCCCAGCGGACGGCATTTGCCTGCATCTCACGGAATTTTTGTTCTGTCAGGGCGATCAGGGGTGTTGTGTAATAGGCAATTTTTTGCGTATGCAACGCCTCGAATAAAGCCGCCTCGGCAATGAGCGTCTTTCCGGTTCCAGTTGGCGCGGTGACGAGCACTCCTTGTTCCGATGAAAACCAGGCCAATAAAGCCTCTTCCTGGACCGGGTAGAGATCGTATTCCAGCTGGTCCAGGTACCGGTCGGCCAGTTCGTCTCGGGAAGGAACTTGTCCAGATGGCTCATCGGAAGGTGGATTCGATTCGGAATTCATCCCTTGAAAACCATGGTTCTATTCCGATCCGGATCGAAGGGTTATTACCCCAACGGACAGGGGCGGCATCTCGAAGGAAACGGTCCGTCCATCGGTGGTGACGGGATGGGATTCAGCCCGTACGCCATCTGGATGATCGAGCGTGTTGCGTGCATTCAAATCTCCCGGCGCGACCATTTTCATCTCGGCTGGCCCGATCGGCATGTTACCGGCCACCGCCACCCGAACGGCCGCCGGCCGATCGCTCGTGTTCACTGCCTTCAAGAATAGCGTTTTCCCATCACTTGATTTCGTGGCGACAAGGTCCAAGATCCCAAGTTCGCCGTCAACGGCGATCCGTTGCGGGGCATAATGGTCGCGCCACAGTTGCATGACGACATAGTTCGGGGCCGGGAACCACCGGCACTGGTCGAAGTTAATGAAGGAATTATCCCACGCTGTCGCCGAGACATGGCGGAGGAACAGGGCCGGCCCGCCGATTTCGAAGAAGGCGCCGCATCGTTCGAAGGCGTTGAGGATCCCGCCGCAATAGAGGCCCGTCCGCCAGTCGGTTGACTGGGCATTCCACTCGGAACAGTCGATTTTAATCTTTGGATTTGGTCCATCATCGATTACTTTTTTTAACTCTCGGAAGAATGCCTCATCCCTGGCCGGCCCGGACGCGTAACGATTCGGGTCTTCATAATGATGGGTGGAAATATAATCAAAGTTCAAACCGGCGTGCTGAATCACCTCCCGGTTCCAATCCTGGTCGTAGACATTGCTTCCACACGCGATGAGCCGAATGGATGGATCGGCGTGGCGCATCGCGGGTCCGAAGATATTGACGGCATCGGCGTACCGCCGGGCCCCCATATGCCAGGTTTCATTATCGATCTCCCAGTATTTGACCTGGTATGGCTCCGGATGCCCATGCGCCGCTCGGACTCGACCCCATTTCGAATCGGCCGGGCCATTGCAGTACTCGATCCAATCCAAAGCTTCCTGGAGAAAGTCCTTCCGTTCGACGGGGCCGTTCCAGGTTGGAGTCCCAATGTTGATGACAATGATTGGTTCGGCTCCGACGCGCCGGCACATGGCGACGAATTCATCGGTACCGAACGAGTAGACATCCAGGTCGTCCCAGATCTCGCGCGGGTGTGGCAGGCGCTCATGTTGCGGCCCGATTCCCTGCTTCCACCGGTAGGAGGACGCGAAACAACCGCCCGGCCAACGGATGACGGGTGGCTTCAGATCGGCGATTGCCTGGAGCAGATCGGGCCGAAATCCTCCCGCTTCTTGCCATGTTTTGGGCATCATCGAGATCTGGTCGACACAGATATCTCCACCGCCAGCCAATCCAACTTGGATTGTTGCATGGGCCGTGTCGCCTTGCGCTACCAGCGAAAACGGATATTCCCGCCAGTCCGAAGTCGGCCGATCCAATTGAGATTCGGCCAGCCTTGTATCGCCATCGACCAATCGGACAACGAGCGCCCCGGCCGACTCGCCACGGGCCCATAGCGAGCCAACATACTCCTCAAAACGGCGGACGCAGATGGACGCCTGCTGGATGCCTGTTTCCCCGCCATGGCCGACGATCCGTTGGCAGAACCGGCCGTTCAACGCGTCGCCGGATACAATGGATGCCTCACCCTCTCCAAAAAATTCCCAATGTTTTCCCATCGTGGGCCGGGATTTTGTGGTTGGTACACCTTCAAACAGCACATCTTTGTCGAGCGACACGACCTTGACATTTCGAAATCGGGCTTGGGTCGACCAGGTCCCGACACCCACACGGCCCCGCATGTTCGCCCTTTCATCGTCCGTGAAATCGATGAGCGGCTGATCGTCAAGGAACGCCTGGATATGGCGGCCTTCACAGCGGATTCGGATCCGGTACCACCGGTTCCCTTCGATCCGTCCGCGAACATTCGGGCCGATCGGGTGCCATCGATTTCCATCATCGATGCCCCGTTCGAGCTGATGGGACTGATTACCCCATCCTCCCAAATTGAGCCAGTAGAATGCGTCCTCGTTCTTGACGCGAAACAGGATTAGAAAACCCTCGTTGCCGCCTGTCTTCCGGGCTTCCAGAGTCAATTCGTAATCGCTCCATTCGGGATCACCAAACACCAGACGCTGATTTTCAGCCAGGCCATCCTGGATAATCTGGTCCTCTTCAACACGCCATTGCCCCAAATTGTTCTGCTCAAACGAGCGATTCCAGATCAGTTCCCCCCATAATCCGCCATTGCAGGAATGGTAGATATGTTCCAGGAAATGGCCGTAGATCTTTTCATCAACGGGATTGAGCACGCGATTTGGATCGACGGATACCGAAACGTCGACTGCGGGCGAGCTGCCTGCCGCTACGGCTACGATCGAGAAGCAGATCAGCAGAATATGGCGGATCATGGGGCAGTTTCCTTATGAGAACTACTGGAAAGAATCGGTTCAAGAACTTCCTGAAAAGCCGCCGCCTGCCGGACAAATCCGAGATCGGTCGGATGCGAACTGTCGACCGTATCTTCGCCATCGGCGCCCAGCAGGCGATCTCCAGGGAGATAGAGAAGATTTTCAACTCCTTCATCCTGTAGCTGCCGGTAGACCTTCTGGAGTGCTTCCCGGCTCTCCTCATTGCGGCGTTGCTGGCTTGACACCAGGAATGCATTGGCATAGCTGCGATCTTCGACGAGAAGAATCGGTGTTTGGGGATGGGCAGCGCGCAAAGTTTGAACAAACGGTGCCACGCGCTGGGACACATCCTCGCTGTTCATATTCGGCAGGCAGTCCAGGACATACACGACTGGATCGAGTTCCGCGAGGAGTGTCGCCATTTCGGGCTCCATCTTTCCATTCCCGGAAAAGCCGAGATTGATCACGGGACGATCCAGCCATCGCCCCAGGATCGCCGGATGCGTCATCCCTGGCCTCGATGCGCAGCCACCCTGGGTGATGGATGTACCGTAAAAGAGAATCGGTTTCTCTCTGTCCGGATCCCAGACGGGTCCCTTATATAAGCCGGCTCCGTCGGGAATACCGATTTCCACCTGAAGGACCCCATTGTAGAGCGGGAGATAGAGTTGGTACTCCCGTGACTCTTGCGGCAGCGCGTCCACCAGGTGGGCCTGATTGGTGGGAAATTCAGTCGGCTTTCCGATCGCCAGCCAGCGCCAGCTTTGATCGGGCATCCTCACATACAGATCAACCCCACTGACACCCGTCGCCGGCATGTGGGGCATGGCCAGGTTTTTCGAAGTGAGGGTCCAGCGGGCATGGATGGATGTCGCATCCGTGACAAACCGGACCGACAAACCGGCCGACTGCTGACTCAAATTCCAGACCGGCTTGCGGACCATCGTCTCGGCCTTAGCCGGCAGCCTGTCGAAGTACGATTTCGTCTCCGGCCAACCACGCCCCTCGATCCCCAAATGCCGCACGTCGTACCAGCAAATCGAACCACCATCATCCCGCCGGGCCAGCGATGGATCGACTGGCTCAACGCCAATGACTGAATTGGCGATTACGAACGATAGATAAATGCAGAAATCCCATACGGACACAAGATTTACTCGCATGATAAGACATTCTCTGATGAAATGATCCTTTGAAAACTGCAATGCAATGGCCCTTCGAAATATATTTCCATAGGAGAGAGTTTCATTCTCCCACGAACATCCCATCTGTCAATGGTCTGGAATAAATTGTCGGATATCCGGCGAATAAAAGAATACGATTGGCTCGATGGCATCATGAAGGCAAACGAAAAAATGGCTCATTGGAAGCTGGTTTTTTTAAAAGCTGTAATCCGCTTAATCTTCATAGAACCATGCAAGAAGCCCGGACCATGCAAGAAGCCCGGCTTTTTATAAAAGCCGGGCTTCTGAGCTCAACACGCGTTGCAATGTTTTTGGGCCTATCCATAATAGCACTAGAAGTTTTCTTATCGAATTACGATTTTCGCTTAAAGATAGGAAAATTGATCATGTCTCGCCGACTGAATTGCACACTGCTGCTTTTCCATGCAATTTCCCTTTTGCTAATTGGTTTTGCAGGTTCTATTCAAGCCGATCCTCCAGCAATCCAAGCAGATAACGAACCAATCCTCCCAGAACAATCCATCCATCAGGTACTGGCCAAACCAATCCAGCTCGATCTGATTGACATACCCTTTTCCGAAGCCGTCCGTCATTTGGAAAAAACCACGGGCATCGAAATACAGCTAGATAATAAAGCCTTGGAAGAAATGAGTTTTAACACAGATGAGCACGTTACCTTACGCGTAGCAGACATATCCGCTCGCTCGGCACTCGAACTATTACTCCGGCAGATGGATTTAACTTGGATTATTCTCGATGATACTTTATGGATTACCACGAATGAAGCGGCTGAAGAATATGAGTATGTGAAGGTTTACAACGTCGCTGATTTGGTACGCACAAACACTCCCGCCATGAATGATGATCCTAACGGAGAAAGTGTTGCCAGCTTGGACTCACTCATCGTTTTGATCACACAATGGATTCATTCGGAATCATGGGATCATGCTGGTGGCTCTGGCACGATCGCTGGAACGGAGATTGCTGGTAAGCAAATTGTCTTATGCAAGCAGAAACGTCAGGTCCACGAAGAGATCGAGCAGCTCCTGGCGGACATTCGGGCTGCACGGCATCAAGATGTCCCCAAGAAGGACTCTTCCGAACACGAGCCTGTTGAGAGGCCCACACAGAATGTAGATTACAGCCGCGATCCGAAAGCAATAGATTGGAAAGCAGCAATCTATCACACTCTGCAGCAACGCGTAACGTTGAATTACCAAGAGACACCCTTGTCCGACGTTTGTCGCGATCTCTCAGACAAAATGAAGATACCGATCGTCATCGATCGGAGAATACTTGCTGACATGGGCATTGCCCCGGATGTACCTATCACTTTTCGGATTTCTAACGTGCGGCTCCGCTCCGCTTTGAACCTGATGCTCCGCGAACTGGATTTGACTTGGACCGTTTATCGCGAGGTATTGTTGATCACTACCTGTGAAGAAGAATCGGAAAACTTATCAACGAGAGTTTATGATGTTTCTGACCTACCATCCTATCGAAATGAGCAAGGCCAGGTAGTATACGACTATGATTCCTTAGCCGACATCATTTTTAGCACTATCCATCCTGAATCTTGGGATTTTAGTGGGCCAGCTCCGACCATTGACTATGAAGCCCCCGGGATAAGGGTACTTGTTTTATCTCAAACAAATCACATTCACGAAGAGATCGAAGCCCTTTTGTCCGAAATTCGCAGAGTCCGCGGGCCCTGGTCGCCGGAACGAGATATTGAGAAATTGCCTAATGTTCCTCCACAATCGCATCGAAGACGGGATGGTTTGGGCATATATCATTCGGGAATGCCAACCGATTCATTACCGCGCCACGAACGGCCTGCAACCCTCGCGCCAGATGCCGAACGGGATGCTGTCGTGCAGAGTAATAACCAGTTTGCATTCGACCTCTACGGCAAACTCCGCGAAGGTACGAATGGCAACATCCTTTTCTCCCCACCAACGCCATTTACTTCAAAGGTACGTGGGCCGATCCTTTTGAGGAAGACAGAACGCATCCCGCCCCGTTTGATATTGGTGACATAAAGGTCCAAGTCCTGATGATGAATCGGCTCGGTTATTTCCGCTATGGATTGATAGGTAATCTACAAATTCTAGATTTACCATATGTCGTGCATGATCCTCGAAAAATGGCAATTCGGCGCCCTCGTCCAAAAATCTTCCCATGTTGTTGTGGACCTCAAAGATGTGCTCCATAACGCCATACGCGATCCGTCCAAACTCATTCTGATCTAGGAGGTGGATGTTCGCATGGATTCTGATGGTCATCAACGTGCTCCTTGTGCTGACAGAAAAATTGATGACAGAAAGATCCGACCACTTCATTTTTTTGTCATCAATTTTTCTGTCAGCCATGCCACGATTGTCGAAAAGTGCATACCCGAATAGAAGATGGAAAATTAGACAGGATAATTCATAAATCGGGAATTACAGTACCTCCGATTGCATCTAAGGTATTAGAGAAAACCGAACTTAGACAACGCACGGAGGCACCTAAGGTTGGTGCCAGCATCATCGAAACAACGCGCCGAATCGTCGTACAACTCTCCTCCAGTTGGCCCTACTTGGACCGCTACCAGGAAATCAGCCGCCAAATTCTCGTCTCGGGCCAACCTACTTGGGACACAAGTTGAGTGGAAGATAATTTGAACTTACACACCTAAGCCGCTCTGTCACGGCAGGAGGGAAAGGGGGTTTTGTACCCATCTCTCTATGAAACCTTCACGTATTCGATGACGACCATCCCAAATCATCCACTCGACTATTCATTTGCCTTTATGAATAATCCGGGCGAGCCGACGATGACGCGCCGGCCGGTGACGGAGACGCGTCTTTCCGCCAGGAGTCGGAGGACATGGGGGTAGGCCCTTGTTTCGGCCTCGAAGACTCGAGCCGCCAGGGTGTCCGGGGTATCGTCGTTGAGGACCGGCACGGTTTCCTGGTGGATGATTGGGCCATGATCGTATTGATTGTCGGCGAAATGGACCGTGCATCCGCTGACTTTCGCGCCGTAGGCGAGGACGGCTTCATGGACATGATGGCCGTACATGCCTTCGCCCCCGAAGGATGGAAGCAGGGCCGGGTGGATATTGATGACTCGATTGATCCAATCGGCCGGGATCGGAATGAATTTCACGAATCCGGCCATGGCGACATATTCCACGGCGGCCGGACGGCATGCATCGAAAATCCGATGGCTATAATCTTGATCGGAAGCGGCATGGGATCGCTTGAGAACGATGGACTGAATTCCCGCATCCTCGGCGAATTTCAGCCCGCCCGCCGTGGGCGTACTGGAGATCACAAGCCGGATATCTATCGGCAATTCCCCGGCCGCGGCAAGATCAATGAAATTCTTCAATGTCCGGCCGCTACCGGAAATCAGGGCGGCGATGGGAAGTCGCTTTGGCATAGTCATGAATTCATTCCACGTGTCCCTGGCCTGGAGACGACGCTCCAGCGCGGCAGGCTGTTCTTCAGGATACTACTTGGATAGAAAGATCCAATCGCTGACCGCCAATCTGAACCTCGGTCCGTTCCACACCAGGAATGGGTTTTAATGTCAACTCGATTGCCAGGGTTTCTTCCTGGATATAATCCGCGAAGTTCGAGATCGCGGCTTGAATATCCTGGGCTTCGGTGACGATTCCAAGTCGAATTCGATCGGTGTACTGGCAATCGAGTGCCTTCCGCGCATCCTGGATTGCGCGGGTGACATCGCGGGCGATTCCTTCCTGGACCAGGGATTCCGTCAACTCGGTCGAGAGGACCACAACGCACTGCCGCCCTTCCGCGGCCGCCCAGCCTTCCTTGGCGGCCATGCGAATTTCGATATCCTCTCGATCGAGTTTTACATGATTCTGATCGGGCAAGATAACGGTGACATGGCCTTGGTTTTTGAGTTCGGCAAGTAGTTCCGCCCCATTCGCCTGGCCGAGGATTTTTTTGGCCTCTGGCATATTCTTACCGAGCCGGGGACCAAGCCGTTTAAAATTCGGGACCACGGAATAGGAGATGTATTCTTCACCGTGCGTGGTAAACTCGACCGCCTTGACATTCAGTTCGTCTTCAATGAGAGCGGTATGGCGGGTGAGCCATTCGAGATGCGTCGTGTCGGTGAGTACGACTTCGACCTTGGCCAGTGGTTGGCGGACCTTGATTTTCGCGTTATTTCGAGCGGAATGGCCGAGGGATGCGATTTCCCGGACCAGTCCCATGCGGGTTGAGAGGTCCTGATCCTGATCCATGGCCCTGCTGGTCGGGTAGTCACTGAGATGGACACTCTCCACGGTCCGATCGCCGAAAATCGCGACGGCGAGGTTCTGCCAGATGGCTTCGGCCAAAAAGGGCGTGAATGGCGCGATGAGCCGTGTGGTTGTCACCAGGCATTCGTAGAGGGTCCAGTAGGCATCCAGTTTTTCGGGGGACTGTTTGTCACTTGCCCAGAAACGGTCACGGCTTCGGCGGACGTACCAATTCGACAGGGCATCGACAAAGGCCGAGATTTTCTGGCATGCCGCATAGTTATCGTAGGCATCCATCCGTTCGATCATATCGGCGGCCGTTGTGTCCAGTTCGCCAAGAATCCAGCGATCGAGTTCACACCGCCTGGCAATGGGTCGGCATGTCCTGGCCACGCGGAGCCGGCTGCCATCCAACTGGCCAACGTTGCCCGATAGATGCTCGGCTGGATCAAAACCATCGATATTCGCATAGATGACAAAGAAGCTATAAACATTCCACAGCCTCAGAAGGAATTCGGGAATACTCTCTTTGATCGCCTGCTCGTTGTATCGAATACCAGTCCAGGGCGGCTGGTTGGAAAAAAAGTACCACCGCAGGGCATCGGCACCATAACGATTGAATATCTCGTCCGGCTCACGGTAATTGCGTTTGCTCTTGGACATCTTCTGCCCGTCTTCACCGAGCATGAGGCCGAGGACGATGCAATTCCGGTACGGGTGCGGGTATGGAAATTGAGGGATCTGATTCTCGGTCCCTTTCCGGAAGCCGGTTGTTTCTTCGCTGAAGAGGAGGGTGCTGATTGCCAGCATGCTGTAGAACCAACCGCGGGTTTGATCGAGGGCTTCGCTGATGAAATCGGCAGGGAATTGATTGAGGAATTTCCAGGCGATATCGCCCTTGGACTGACCGCGCCAACCCCACTGGGCGAACGGCATCGCACCGCTGTCATACCAGCAGTCGATAACTTCCGAAACACGCCGCATTCGAGCGCCGAGCGCCTTGGGCGAATCGTAGGTGACGTAATCGATATAGGGTTTATGGACACGCAGGTCATCGGGCAGGTCGGGATTGTCGGCCTTGGCTTGATTCCAGACCTCGGTTCCTTGCACCCCTGGCTTGGCAAGGAGTTCCTCGTAGCTGCTGATCGCTTCCTGGTAGCCGGTCTCTTCACATTGCCAGATGGGAAGGGGAGAGCCCCAATAACGTTCCCGCGAAAGGGCCCAATCGATATTCGATTCCAAAAAATTACCAAACCGGCCGCCCTTGATATGTTCCGGCAACCAATTGATTTCGGCATTATTCGCGAGCATCCGATCCTTCATCGCCGTTGTCCGAATGAACCAGCTCTTCCTGGGATATTGGATGAGTGGATCCTCTTCGGCCCGCCAGCAGAACGGATAATCGTGCAGGTATTGCTCCTGGTGATAGAGCAAACCCCGTGCGCGCATGTCCCGATTGATTTCCTTATCGCAATCCTTGACCCAGCGGCCTTCGAGCAACAAACCGTGGGGATCGTCGTTGTGTGTCACCTCCGTGAAGCTGCCATCTGGAGCAACCGCATTGATCAGCTGGGGCCCTTCACCATCAACAAATCGCTCCTGCTCGGATAAGAGTAAATCGTAGTCGACTTCACCAAAAGCCGGCGCCTGATGGACCAGTCCAGAACCGCTGTCGGTGGTGACAAAATCGGCGGGAACGATTCGCCAGGCAACATGCTGCGTGGAAGGGATCTTCGTAGGACGGGATCGGGATGTCCGAGCTGACTGGCGGGAATCCGAAGGCGTTCGCAGAGTACCCCTGACGTCTTTATCCCGTTTGTAGTAATAGTCAAATGGCGGAACATAGCGGCGTCCAATGAGCTCAGCTCCCGGATATCTGGATTCGATCGTCAGTGGCCGCTTCACCTTTTTGGCAATCGAATCGGCCAGTTCCAATGCGACAACAAGTCGCTGCGGGGGCACCTCTTTTCCATCACCGGGATCGATGACGGTCGCGTAGTCAATCTCCGGATGCACGGCGACAAACTGGTTACTCGGCAAAGTCCAGGGAGTTGTCGTCCAGACGAGCAATGCGGTATCGGTTACCCGGTTGTTTTCATCGAGGAGTGGAAATCGGACAAAGACGCTTGGATCGGCGACCTCTCGATAACCTTGGCCAACTTCGCCTGCGGAGAGGGCTGTTCCGCCCTGTGCCCACCACCAGACAATTTTATGACCTTGGTAGAGTAACCCCCGATCGAATAGCGTCTTCAAAGACCACCAGACACTTTCGACATAACTTTGATGGTAGGTGACATAGGCCTCATTGAGGTGAATCCAGAAACCAAGCCGCTCGGTCAACCGTTCCCATTCCCGCATGTACCGCCAAACACTCCGCTGGCACTTGTGGATGAACCGTTCAATTCCATAATCCTCAATCTCTTCCTTCGAATGGATTCCAAGTTCCTTGCAGACTTCCACTTCCACCGGCAAGCCATGCGTATCCCAACCGGCTTTCCGGATGCAATGGTCGCCCCGCATCGTCCGATAGCGAGGAAACAGATCTTTGATTGCCCGGGTCAGGCAGTGGCCTGGGTGAGGCATGCCATTGGCCGTCGGTGGCCCTTCGTAGAAGACAAAATCCGGGCAGCCCTCGCGATGGGCAAGTGATTTATCGTAGATCTCCCGCTCGCGCCAAAGTTGGAGAATCGCTTCTTCTTGGGCTGGGAAATTCGTGGTTCCGTTAACTGGCTGGAACATGGGGAAGATAGGGGGAATGGGTTCGAGGCCAAGGGGGAGGGATCAAGTGGTCATGAATGGAATCCTTGAGTAAACCATGCTGGATCGATTCTTGCAATCGCATCTAGCGCTTTATCAAGGCTAGGAATTAGGGTAGTTGAACTCGTCCGAGTCCGGAATTTCCACGGCCGAACGTCCACTCTTACCCCAGGATAGAATCCTAAAGCGGCTGAAGGCCGCAACCAAAAAGGACCTAAA
>JAFGFZ010000145.1 GCA_016930815.1 Pirellulales bacterium
CTACCGCGTCCGACCTCCCCGCAAGCGGGGAGGTGATATCGATAATTCAAATACTAATAACACGTCATAAACTGCACGACCTCCCAGAGGGAGAGGGGACAGAAGAGGAAGTTATTTTTCGGCCGCCCCTTAGCTCCTTACCGTCCGGGAAGATGACTATGCCGCCGTACTGCGGGAAATGGATGATTCTTTTTACCTGGGCTTGTTTTCTTCCCTGGGCGGGGCTCAAGACTGTTTCAGGCCAAGAGCAGCAGGATCCTCGGGTGCCCTCGGGCGCCTACCAGGCACCCTCCCCCGAGCCGATACCTTGGGAGACGTTGATCTTGGAGTACATCAACCGGTGCCGGGCCAATCCGGCGGAGGATGCGGAGCGCTGCATTGCGACCAAGGTGGTTCCGAAAAGTGTCGATCAGGAGATGTTCCGGAGGGAGATGTATGCGGAGCCACCGGCGCCGCCTTTGGTCTTCGACCTGAAACTGCTCCAGGCGGCTCGCGCGCATAGTTACTACCAGATCATCAACGGCCAGACACACGAGGAGATCCCCGACAAGCCCGGGTTCACGGGAAGGACACCCTCCGACCGCGCCCAAGCAGCCGGCTTCCCCGGCGGGGCAGCGGAAAACATCTTCCGGGATGCACACGATCCGTGGTTTTCACATGCCGGCTTCGTTGTCGATTGGGGAGATGGCCCTGGAGGAATGCAGCCAGAGCGCGGCCATCGTAAGAACATATTGAATCGGGATTATCGCGTGGCCGGATGCGGCGCCGTGGTTCATGTGGGAACGAAAACATTCGCGGTAACCCATAATTTTGCCGGATCCAGTCAACGGTTGGCTGGTGGTGTGATGATCCAAGATGCCAACAAAAATGGCATGTATGATATTGGGGAAGGCGTTTCTGGTATCGAAATCACCGTTGCCGATTCCACGCTTCGGAGTTGGGATAGTGGTGCCTACAGCATACCAATCCCTGAGTCCGCGGCTAAAGCGACATTCGAGATCGGCGGGAAGCGCTACGCAACCTACTTCCCTGAGGGAAAGGACAACATCAAATTCGATGTGAATCTTTTGGCAATCGATCAGTCGACGCGACTGACCACCCAGTATAAGCGCATTGCCGCGATGCCGGACACCCATGCCAACCAAGTGCGGCGGTTCAACATGCTGGTCGATCTGATCCTACAATCCCAGGGGATTCTTTTAGAAGACGCAATCATCGAAGACATGAATCAGTTAACGGCACCCATTCGTGACCAGATCAAGTTATCGAAAGAGGAAGCTCTTGGGGCCGTCGAATCCGGATCCTTGGAGAAAACCGAGGAAATCGTCCTGAGTTCCTTCCGCAAGTTCAGCCATACTCCGTTACGGGCGTGGTTTGAAGATGCGAAACGTTGCCTGGAGATGCGGAAGTTTTTCGAACAGTTGTCGAATGCCCGTGTCACTGGGAAACGATTGGATCCAAAGACACTCGAACGGGCGATCCACCGTCAAATGACCACGTTCCAAGGAATCCGGTATCCTGAATGGAAAAAAGTGGGGTACCAGATCGGTGAGAAGACGGTGGCACTGTCAAAAACGAACAACGAATAATCCATTTCCAGCGGATCCTATATCCCACGGCATCTCGATTCATGGTATCATAATATTTTCCGGTTTCTATTCGACTGCAAACTTGATGGAGGTCACACCGTGAATCACCGAATTGTTTTGGCAACCTGTGTTTTCGCCTGTCTCATCTGGCTCGTGATATTTCGGTTTGGGCAGGCTCAGGAAGGGGCCATCACGGACGAGATGATCACGGCATTTCGGAACCGGATGGAGCAAGATCAGCGCCTGCCCGCATTAATGAATGCGGCAACACAGAATGAACTTCGGAACCTGGCCCTGAACCGGGAACTCCTCTATGCACATGACCATCATTACACGAACAAGATCAAGACGGGGGAGGTCACCAACCAGAAATCGAGCGGGCGATGCTGGCTCTTTGCCGGTTTCAACCTTCTCCGGCCAGCCGTCATCGAAAAGCACAAGTTTAAAAATTTCGAACTCTCGCAGAACTATTCCTTCTTCTGGGACAAACTGGAGAAGGCGAATCTATTCCTGGAGGGGATCCTTGAAACCCGCGACCTGGCCGTGGACGATCGACTTGTGGTCTATCTGCTCGAGAATCCGTTCCCCGACGGGGGCCAGTGGAACATGGTGGTCGACCTGATCCAGAAGTATGGGGTCGTCCCACTAGAAGTGATGCCAGATACCAAACATAGTAGCGCCACCCAGGAGCTGAACCGGGTGGCCAACCAGTTGCTGCGGAAGGATGCCGCGATCCTCCGGAACATGCATGCGGAGGGAAATAGTCTCGAGGCAATGCGTGTCCGGAAAGCGGAAATGCTGGCCGAAATATACCGGTTGCTCTGCTATCTTTTCGGCGAACCGCCGACATCTTTCGAATGGAGATTCGCAGATAAAGACGACAAATTGAGCGAGTGGAAGACCTATACTCCCAAACAGTTTTACGAGGAATTCATTGGTGTCGATCTCTCGCAATTTGTTTGCCTCCACCACTGCCCGGCACATCCGTATGGAAAGCTCTACCAGATCCGTTTCGACCGGGATTTCCACGACCGGCCGAACATGACATTCATCAATCTGGAAATCGAAGCACTGAAGCAGTTCACATTGGCGCAGCTCCAAGGGGGCGAGCCGGTCTGGTTTGGCTGTGACGTTGGAAAAGAGTATTACGGCGACGAAGGGATCCTGCGGCCGGATATCCTCGATTATGAGACACTCCTTGGCATGAACCTTGAAATGACCAAGAAAGAGCGAATTATGTACCGGGAGAGTGTTCCGACGCATGCCATGGTCCTACAAGGAGTCGATATCAAGCACGGCCGGCCGGTCAAGTGGCGAGTGGAGAATAGTTGGGGCAAGGAAAAGGGCCATGAGGGTTATCTTGCCATGTACGATGCGTGGTTCGATACCTATCTCTATTCCGTGATTATCCACAAAAAGCACCTGCCAAAGGATGTGTTGAGCATTCTTGAACAAGAACCGGTGATGCTCCCTCCATGGGATCCCATGTTCGCCACGCTGCGGTAGAAGGGAATGAAGAAGAAGCCCGGCTTTTCAAAAAAGCCGGGCTTCTGGAAAGCCGGGCTTCTGAAAATTGGAAGAGAGTCAGCGGCGGACAACTTACCGATAACGATTAGGAGCCATTCGATGAGGTATCGTGCAAGAATGTTGGCATGGGTTTCTGCGGTGATCAGTGTTGGCATGTTTTATTCGACGGCATTGGCTCAGTCTGATAGGATATCCAGCGAATCCGAAGCGATCCCAACACCCGGTCAGGTTCCCCCTCTCCCTCCGCGTCTGCCCGATGGAATCCCCGCATTTCCAGGGGCATGGGGTGGGGGCATGTTTTCTACCGGCGGCCGCGGTGGAAAAATCATCGAAGTGACCAATCTGAACGATTCCGGCTCGGGTAGTTTTCGGGCAGCGATCGAAACGGAAGGGCCTCGCATTGTGATTTTCCGAGTGGCCGGATTGATCCAATTACAATCCAATATTGACATCAATCATCCGGACATCACGATTGCCGGCCAATCGGCTCCAGGAGACGGAATCTGCCTTGCCAACCACTCGTTGAATATCAATACGCAAAACGTGATCCTTCGCCACCTGCGCGTCCGCCGCGGCCGACCCGAAGGGGGCCAGGGATCGGATAATATTGGCGGTAATCCAGTGAGTCAAATCCTTGTGGACCATTGCTCGACCAGTTGGGGCATGGATGAAAATCTGTCCCTCTATCGCTGGATGAAACCGATGCCGAATGGTTCGACGGTCAAACTGCCAGTGATGAATCTAACGGTGCAGTATTGCATCTCCAGCGAGGCACTCAATGCGGGCAACCATGCATTCGGCGGCACGTGGGGTGGTCAAGATGCAACCTTCCATCATAACTTGTTTGCCTGCAATACAGGGCGGAATCCATCGATCGGGATGTCTGGTGAGTTTGATTACCGTAATAATGTCATTTTTAATTGGAGGCACCGGACCATGGACGGGGGCGATGAAACATCCCTCGTGAACGTGATCAACAACTACTACCAACCGGGACCGGCAACCAACCAGAATATGCGGAACGTGATCGCCCGGATCGAGCAACGGAATATGTATTCGCCCGGAAGGCGGTGGGAAGCAGGTAACTGGTATCCGAAGATAAGTACCCGGCCTGGCAAATGGTATGTCGCGGGGAATTATTTCGATGGTTATCCCGCCATTTCCGCCAACAATTGGAAAGGAATGCAAGGGCCGGAAGAGATCGCGCGTGTCAACACACCGTTTGAGGGTTGGCCAGTCAATCAAGAATCCGCCATCGATGCCTATCACACGGTCCTTGCCAAGGCCGGTGCGACACGACCACGACGCGATGCGGTGGATGCGCGTGTTTCGGAAATGGTCCGTACCGGCAAGGTGGCTACGGAAACAGGGATTATCGTGAATCCGGACGAGGTGGGAGGTTATCCAATCTACACGTTTTCACCGGAAGAAATTCCGGCGGATACCGATCATGATGGTATGCCGGATGCATGGGAAAAACAGTACAACTTCGATCCCAACCAAGGATCGGATCCATCCGAAGACTCGGATGGCGACGGGTACACGAATGTCGAAGAATACCTCAACGGGACCAATCCGCTGGAGAATATCGACTACCGGAACCTCGGAAACAACATCGATACGATGAGTTGATCTTCGTCCACGATCCCTTCTGCTTTGTCGAACCTTGATTTTGGAATTCACGGATATCGTGCATGCCGGTGAGAAAGTCGTTGTTCGCTCCGCGAACAAAAAGAATCCATGTAAGTCCGTGGTTGGGGCGGAGTCGGTTTTGTAGGCTGACTCAGGCACGTGATCGCGTGAGGGATGACTC
>JAFGFZ010000146.1 GCA_016930815.1 Pirellulales bacterium
ACAACTATAGAAATAATCAATCCGCGTGAAGTCCGCGTTCTGGAAGGCGAACTACAAATTGATCCGCCCCAAGAAACTTCGGAAAAACAGAGCCTTCTATTAATCGGCCCCAAAGAGCAAAAGATACCGATCCGCCACAAGCAGTTCTACCGCCGGATCAAGGACCAGTTGGTTCGAATCGAAAAACCGCCTCAATGGCTGCAGGGCTACGAAGGGACGGCCGTCGTTCATTCGATCGGTTCGCTCGTGGCGAAAGTGGATGGCCGCGATGTACCTCTCTCCGTCGGCTACCACCATGTTTCGGTGGATATCCGCGACCAGATTGCCCGGACAACGATTGAGCAATCGTTTGTCAACCACACGCCAACCCAAACGGAGGGCATTTTCTATTTCCCGCTGCCCCAGGATTCCTCGATCTCCGGTTTTGGCATGTGGATTGGCAATGAACTGATCGAGGCCGATATCGTCGAGAAACAGCGGGCCAGGGAGATTTATGAAACCATCCTGCGCGAACGCCGCGATCCGGCACTACTGGAATGGTCGGGCGGCAACCTCTTCAAGGCACGCGTCTTTCCAATCCCGGCCAATTCCGAGAAGCGGATCAAGATCATCTACATCCAGGTCTTGCCATGGAAAGGCGGCGAATATCGCTATCAGTACGCTTTGCAGAGTGAAATGTTGAAGCAGAAGCCGCTCCGCGATCTTTGCATCGATGTCACGATCCATTCCGCGCTACCGATCCAGGAAGTGCGTTCTCCGACACATTCGGTACGATCGGATCATACGCGGAACTCAGCCCATGTCGAATTTTCCGCCCAGGAATATTCGCCTGAAAGCGATTTTGAAATTGTCGTTGTGCGCCAAGAGCGGGCCGCCGACGCGGTGATGATCCCACACCAGCGCGGCGAGGATGGCTATTTCTTACTACAGCTCACACCCCCAGCACCGAGCGGACAGTGGCGCCGCGAAGTGCTCGGCGATGGGGACCCAATCGAACTGTTGATTCTGGCCGATACATCGGCTTCCCTCGATACCGAAAGCCGCAAGAAACAGGAGAAGGTAATCGCGGCTTTATTGGCATCCCTTGGATCCGGCGATACGTTCAACCTGGCGGTATGCGATGTGGACTGCGAATGGATCTTCGAAGCGCCTCGACCCGTAACAGAACAGAATATCAACCAGGCTCGTACCATGCTCGACAAACGGGCTTCCCTCGGCTGGACCGACCTCGATAAGGCGTTCCTGTCGGCACAAGACCAGTGTGGCCCGGCAACGCACGTGATCTATATCGGCGATGGGATTGTGACCACGGGCCAGGCCGATCCAGTCGCCTGCGCCGACCGGATCCGACGGCACTACGAAAAGAAGCCGGCCGGAACATTTCATGCCATCACGGTAAGCAACACCTACGAACTAGCCCTCCTCCGCAGTATCGCCGCGCTCGGTGGCGGCTCGTTCCGGCAGGTTTCCGGAGAAGCGACTCCGGAAAGCGTGGCCACCGAACTTCTGGGCGAGATCTCACAGCCAACGATTCGAAACTTGAAAATCGAATTTCGCAATCTCCGCGTCGCTCGCGTCTATCCGGATCCCTTGCCCAATCTGGCGGCTGGCACGCAGCAGATCGTCCTCGGCCGGTACCTGCCCGAAGGGAAGGACCAGCAGGGTGAAGTCATCGTCACGGGCACACGCGGCGGAAAACCGATCCAATTTTCCACCAACGTGTCCCTGAAAAACGCCGAACAAGGAAACTCGTTCATCCCGCGCCTGTGGGCAAGAATGCACCTGGATGCGCTGATGCAACAAGGCGCAAGCGAAGCAATCCAGCAGGAGATCATCGCTCTATCGGAACAATACCATATCATCACACCCTACACCTCATTGCTCGTGCTCGAAAGCGATGCCGATCGGGAACGTTTCAAAGTGACACGCCGGTTCCAGATGCGGGACGGTGAAAAGTTCTTCGCCGAAGGCCGCGATACGGCCAATTACCAACTGGTCCAGCAGCAAATGCGACGCGCTGGATTGTGGCGCGCCGGCTTGCGCCAACGAGTCCTGCTGCAGTTCGCGCAGATGGGCCGGGATATCCGCCGCTTCGTGCCCCAACAAGACGAATTCAATCGGCGATTCGTGGACCACGAGAAATATCCATTGGGCCTGAGGAGCGGTTCCACTCGTACCGGCCTCGAATTCGGAGGCCAGTTCGGACTAGCGGGTGATTGGTATCTCGGCTATGAAAGGGGGGATGGTTCCGGGCCTACGAACTGGTTCCTGCAGGATGGTCTGGTTCGTACTTCAAGCCTTTCGACTTTTGCCCCCTCGTCCATGGAATCAGCCACACCTGCCATGGCCTACGACATGAAAAAACTGGGGGAAATGGAACCTCCACGCGCTGGCCCCGCCGATGAACCGGGCTTCCTATTCGATGATTTCTCGACGAGTGAAGATGCATTGTCGTATTCCATGGAAGAATCGAGCAGAAAGCGCAACGCGAAATGGGATCTCTATGATTACGAGGGCCAGTTGCCCATAACAGCAGGATCCATCCGCGCACTCCAATCTTTCGGAACAAGTGATGTAAACTATGATGCGGATTTCCTGAATGGTCCATTCTCAAAATATGAACACTCCTCGGAACCTTTATCGCTGGGATTGATGCCATCTATAAGTCATATCGTGGCCGCGAGTCGTCCGGCCGGCCGTTATCGTGGGACGTTTCTTTCCCATTTCCCTGACAGTACGTCATGGTTCAATGCACTCTTTCCATCAGTGCCACATACTCCCGAATCCGTTGATTTGATCCAAGAGCCCAAATCTTCATGGCCTCTGGAAGCTGTTGCTCTCTCGCAAAGCCTGCTCCGCAAAGAAACACTGCTGGCCCTGGATGGCGGGCTGGAAATCAGACAAACAAGCGAATACTTCAATCCGCGATGGGATCGAACCACCATGCGATCCGGGCGATTGGAGATCTATACGCCAAAATGCTGGCTCTTCCGGCCTTGGAACCTGAGCGAGCATTCCATCGTCCAGTGGTGCCGAGGCATGGAACGGGGAACCTTGTCCGAGGCGTTTTTGCTCGGCCGGATCCGGAAGGCCATGCCGAGCGACCTCGCTCCCAGGGAATTGCAATTGGGCGGTTTCCCATTGATTCAAAAACCACTGCATTTGATCTATTCCGGCTATCAAGCCACGATGGAACCACTCGAGAACCCTATGGTCCGGATCATACTCCAACATCCAGCCAATCCCGCAGAGCAAATCCGTCTGACAATCGACAGGCAATTCAACGCGTTGGTCTCCGAAGAACAGTACCACAGCGGAAAACGGACGACGCGGAAAACGTATTCGGATTTCGTTCAAGTCGCAGGGCTGTGGTGGCCACAACAAATCGAAACATTCGATGACGGTGATCGCCGCACGACCCTCATCCGGCAAACGTTCCAGCATTTGGAAACGGACCAGGCCACGCAACGCATCGAGGAAGAGTTGCTCCAGGCCGGATATGATCGGGCCATCCTGGTACCTCAACCCCTTCCACGCCTTCGTGCGGCTCGGCGGGCCGTGGCCAGCGGGAAAGCGACCATCCCGGACCAGTTCGCGCTGCTCCTCCATGATTCGGCCAGCCAACGATGGGATCGCGTGATCGATCACCTCGATTCGATCAAGGACCTTGCCTCCGGTAAGACAGGCTTGCGTTGGGTGGAAGCCGCGATTCTCAGGGCACGTAGAAACAACGAAGAACTCCGCAAGTGGATCCTCCATGAAGCCCAGGAGCGGGCCGCAGATCCTCTGCCGAATCCATCGGAAACTGGCAGCAGATCCTCCAATTACTATCTGGCCCAATATCTCATCCAACAGGCATCGGGGGCGCTGAACTCGCAGGAGATGCTGACCCTACTAGGCCGACTGCGGCCAATCTATGCCCGCCAACCGGACTACACCGAGGCGATGAAGCATTGGATATCCCAACAGGTCAACCACCTGCAACAGGTGGACCGGCCCGATGAGGCACTGCAACGTTGGACATCTCTTGCGAACCGGTTCCCACACGATGCAAACCTGCAGCAGCAATACGCCAACCAATTGGCCGGCGATGGCCAATACGAAGCCGCATACCATCATCTGCAAAAGACAATCGTGCGAGAGAATCGATGGGATGTGCACGAAGATGATGCACTCCGCAATACGTATGTCAATCTGCTCGAACAGGAAGGCCGTTGGCCGGATATGGTTGCCTATCTATCGGATTGGATTGCGCGCAAACCCTCCCGAGAATGGCCCTATCGCTATTACTTGAGTGTTTTAGTCCGTACCGAACAGCAGGAAGAAGCGGACGCACTGATTCGCCAATGGCTCCAGGAGGGCCGGCAGTCCGAGCCGCTGGAGCCAGATGTGGCTGCTCGAATGGAAGCGGCGATCCAACATGCCTTAGGCAAAGGAATCAACGTGCGTTCCAGCCAACTCGATTCCAAATGGCTCGAACCGCTGTCCGCCACTGCCGATTATTTTGCCACGCATGCAACACACATGCATCTTGCGAATCTAATAATGATGAATCAATATTTCCGCAAGTCAGATCCCGCCAAACGCCTCCGCGAGAAATATGCCGGGATTCTCAAGGATCAAATCGGCAACCTCCAGCTTGCCCAAATCGAACGGTATGTTGACTGGATCTGGTCCGAGGATCCGCAGCCCGATTCAGCCGCATGGAAGCGGATCGCGGATGGACTGATCCGCCGGTGGGAAACCGAGACCGATTTGAGTATGCGGCAACGGATCGCTCAACCACTCGCGCGAATTTTACAGCATAAGATCAACACGGACGCCTGGCTGGCATTCCTGCGGCGCCAGACCGAAGACCAGGAGGACAAATCCGCCTATGCTCGCCTGTTCGAAGCCCTTCTCAGCCAGCCGTGGAATCCGGATTATGCCAACGAACTCTTCTCGATATTCGAAAAGGCCTCCATGGCTCAACCTGAAACCATGCGGCCGGTGATGACAATCGCAAGCCTGCACCGCCTCAATGACTATTGGATTAAGTCCCGTCTCGATCACCTGATGGCCCAAATCAAGGACCAGGAAAAGATCCCTCGCAAGGAGTTGCTGGAGAAACGGGAATTGAATCTCAAGCAGGCCCGCGAGGAATTGTCCGCGCGGCTGGCTGTTGAAATGGCCAAGCGTGAAGGCCACCTGGCAGATTGGATGCATGTGGAACAACTGGATTTGGAAGTCCGCCTCGGCCGCGAACTCGAGAAAGTGGTCAACGCGTGCTGGGAAAAGCTTGGCGCCAAGCCCACCGTGGCACGAGCCGCGGACGATTCTGATTTTGATATGGACAGCGATCAAGAAGCAGATATCCACGAGCGGAGGCAAGCCTCCACTCAGACCTGGCTGGATGCCATGCTTCAAGAGCGGCTGCTGACAATTCTTTCCGCTATTGGAGTTCGCGAAGACGCCCAACCGGAATTGCGAACCCGATTACTCGAATATGTCGACGCGGGCATCCGTCTATCGGCACAGGAAGGAAAAGCCGCTGAAATGGATGATCGGGCAGCGGATCCGTCTCTCGGCTGGAAACAACTGAAACACGATCTCTTGATCGCATGGGACAAGCCGGAACTTCTGGAACAAGCTCTATCCGACTGGAGCATGGAACAACCCGATGCAGCGGTTTGGAAATTTTCGCTTGGATATCTCCTGGCCGAACGCGGTAAGATCCGCGAAGCCATCCGGATCTGGGAACCGCTCGAAGCGGAAGGGCTCCTCGGCCCGGACCAGTACCGCACACTCGCTGCCTGGTACCAAACCGTTGACCGCCGCGAAGATTTCAGGCGGGCCAAAATTGAAATCTATAAAACAACCGAAGAATGGCAGTTGTTGAACACGATCACTTCGGCCCTCCAGCCATGGCAGCGCTCCGACCAAACGCTGCCGAGTACCTTGGATGATGATACACTGCTCCTCTTCGCGGCCCTGATTGAAAAATCGAACCAGCCGCAAAATTACCTCTGGCATTTGCGATCGTTCTATACGGCAACTCGCGATTTCCGGCTCCTCGCGTGCCTGGCTGACGCAGTCGTCGGCCAGACCGCGGGTAAGATCTATCCGTTGCTCGAACAGATGCACCTTGTCCTTGCGGAAGTCCGCGATGAGGCGACGGCCGATTCGATTGTGGAACATATTGCCAAGCTGCGGACGTGTGCGAAAACCCCTATCGACCATCGCGCACTTGATTTACTCAATATGCTGG
>JAFGFZ010000147.1 GCA_016930815.1 Pirellulales bacterium
CTCATATGCGCCATAATGTCGGTATGCGTCGGTTGTCACAGGCCGCTTGGCCATTGCAAGATCCTTTCGCAACGGGTACTGGAGGAGGATCGTGTCCCACCGGTGGTCCACTTTTGTCCCCTCCGTGGATGTTTCCTCATGAATATCAGCCAACTAGGGATCAGATCGAATGAGTCCTCTTGGACATGATCCAAACCGTGCCTCGGAGACGATCGTTTGCGAACCTCATTCGATCTATTCGCTAAAAGAGCCGATAATTCTCTTTTCGAGTCAATAAACGCACGATGCCATTCGCTTGATCTGGATTGGCTCGACGAATACCCCGCCTCATCAATGCTAGAAACCTGTTGCGTGACGTCGCTTCGTCTGAACGAATTCAACGAAGCATGAGACATCGGAAACTCTGGCCACGAAGACGCCACCGGGATTATTCTGCCGATCTGTGCCCGGAATGTCAAGGATTAAAGGGTTTCTTGGCGATTTGTCATCCATTCCATGGACACAACTTATTTTGACAATTTACCTTACGAAATGCCGTCCTCCAAGGATGCCTGAATTGAGCCCTTTGTACACCATCCATCGGGTCTCCACCAGATCGTTCAACGGGGGATTCCCTATTCTCAAAGTTCCCTATCTTCCAGCATGGGTTCATTTTGCACCGAGAATGCCCGACTGCTAGCGATGCCCGACCTACGGCCTGTTTCCAGTACCGAAAGGTGGTACCGGCGGCTCCGTACCCAAATTCCCAGATGCGGATAGCAAATATATTAGGGATTTTCGAATATTTGCATCACTTTTCTTGCCAGAATATACTGGAAAACAGTTGACTTACAGTCGAACATGGTGGTCCGTTCGTACGAGCGGACGGCGGAAAGAATACTTATTCATACGTCGTTGAAGAATTGAGCGAAGCCTAATGAAGATGAAACCGACATGCAATCGATCCTATTTCCTGCTTTTGGTGGCATGGAGCATCTTCGTCATCGATCCCCCCAGCGTCCAAGCGATCGACACGAGCATTCCCGCAATCCATGCGGATGTCTCACGGAATCTCTTGGGGGATGGCACTGGAGCCATTCTTGGTATTATTGATAGCGGCGTGGACGACACCCATCCCGCACTGGCCGGCGTGGATAGTCTCGGGAATCCCCGCCTGGTTGCTGAGGCGAATTTTGTCCCGATTGAGCCGGGCAATACGGGGGACGATGTCTACGGTCACGGAACCTGGGTTTCCAGCGCGGCCCTATCACGGGATTCAATTTATCCCGGCATGGCTCCTGATGCCCGTTTTGTCAACGCTCGCGTACTCGACAGTTCCAATTCCTTTAGCACGCGATCGTGGGTCCAGAATGGTGTGGGGTTTGCCATCGAGCAGGGTGCGAACATTCTGAATCTATCGCTCAATTATTATGCAGCCAATAACAGCGGATCCGATCCACTGGATAAGATGCTCGACTGGGCGGCCTATGAACGGGGGATTCTTGTTGCTGTTGCGGCCGGGAACATTGGCGGCGGCGATGGCACGTCCCAGGTCCGAAGCCCGGGGAGTCTCTATAATGGTTTTTCTGTCGGCCGAACGGATGCCGATTTCGATCAGGTCCATTCCGATAGTGCCACGGCCACAACCTCCGACGGTCGTGCCAAACCTGACCTGGTTGCCCCTGGAACCCAGTTGACACTAGCCAATGACGATTGGGAGACCGGGGGTGCATGGGATTGCTGCCTCAGTGGAACCAGCTTCTCCTCTCCCCACGTCGCCGGACTCATGGCGCAGCAACTGGAATACGGGAACCTGCACAACATGAGTACCAATCCGCTTGTATTCCGGGCAACCATAGTGAATAGTACCGTTCCCGTCTTAAATAAGCAGGGCGTCGATTGGACTCCGGCGGAAGCCTCGCAAAACGGAGGCGTGTTTGAAGTCACACAGCCTTTGGACGCCCACAGCGGAGCCGGTCAGATCGACGGTGTTCGACTCTTCTCGCAGTACGCGGCCGGAGAACAGGCTCCGGGTAGCGTCGATCCGATCGGATGGGATCTTGGAACGATCACTAGTGTGAATTCGCTTGACTACGAGATTGATCAGGACCTGCGCGGTGGAACGGAACTGACCGCATCGCTGACATGGTACCGCCATGTCACAAGGACGAACTATGGCAGCCCCGGGGTGGATGCAAGCGATCTATTCTCGGTAAATGAGGCGCTGGATAACCTCGATCTTGAAATCCTGCTGAATGGCAATCCCATAGCCAGATCGATCAGTGTCGTCGATAACTTGGAATTCCTGCGGATTCTTCTTCCGGGAACGGGACATGTGACAATCCGCGTCCATCGCCAAAATGTGGCCAATTCGGGACCTGGCGAACTTTTCGGTCTGGCATGGTGTGGCGTGGTCATCCCGGAGCCGGGGACCCTTGTCCTGGGACTGCTCTTGCTGGTGGGCTCCCAGTTTCGAGGGCGATCCAATCCTTGCCCGTTCTGATCAGGAACGCAATGTTTCGAACCGGCCGAAGACCATTCTACCGGCACTTGTCTGCAGAACACTCGTGACCGTGGCGAGTACTTGTTCACCGACATGGTCACGGCCACCTTCGATCACGACCATCGTTCCATCATCAAGATAGCCAACCCCCTGGCCGAATTCCTCTCCCAGTTTAAGGATCCGCACTTCGAGCTGTTCACCGGGCAGGAAAATCGGTTTCAGCGAATTGGCAATATCGTTCAGATTGATCACGCCAACATCGTGCAGTTTGGCCACCTTGTTGAGGTTGTAGTCGTTTGTCACGACCTTGCCTTCGAGATGCTTTGCCAGCAGCACGAGCTTCTGATCGACGGATTGCCCAGCGAATTCTGGCAATTCACGATCATAAATGATTAATTCGACGATTTCCTCTTTCCGCAAGCGGTTCAAGATATCCAGGCCGCGGCGGCCGCGGTTCCGGCGCAATTTGTCGCCACTATCCGCGATTGCCTGCAATTCGGTGATGACGAATTGTGGCATCACCAGTTGGTTGTCGATCACCTGCGTTTCGACCAGATCCGCGATCCGGCCGTCAATCACGACACTGGTATCAAGGACAAACGGTTTGAGGCCTTTGATCTCCTTGGCAAATTCAACATAGGGAATGATAAACCGGAAGTCGCTCTTCGTCTGAATCAGGATACTGATACAGATGTAGCAGACAACACACCCCAAGGCGAGTTGAATCCAATCGGCGATGTAAGAGTTCGCCTCGGGCCACACAGGTGTCAGAGCCAATTTGAGCACATATGTCAAGAATAATCCGATGATCAAACCGAAGTAGACAGATGAGATGGTATCGAGGGCTTTCCGTTTCATGAAAATGTCCGCAATGACCACACCGATGGCAACTAGAAGCACGCAAAAAAAGGCGATCCAGGGGAGCAGGACGCTTTCACTTGCCAAAAGGTCCGACTTGGACAGGCGGAAGGCCATCGCAACGGCGACCATCAAGAACACAGCGCGAAGAATGATGAGCGGCATGGCAGTGATCACGAATGGAATGGTGGATGAATCAATGGCCAATTGACCCGATGGTTGAAAAGGAGGATATCCTACGAATCCATTCTATCAGCACTAGGACGGATTGTCATGGAAGGCTGAGTCTGCCAGCGCCGCTCGAAAAACCTCCCACGCGGCATCGAGTGATTGGGGGATCACGCGCGTGCCAGCCAGTGTGGGCATGAAGTTGTGGTCACCGTCCCATCGAGGCACGATGTGCCAATGGAGGTGGCCGGGAAGACCAGCGCCTGCCACACGGCCCAGGTTCAAGCCGACATTGAAACCATCCACATGAAGCAGTCGCTCCATCAAGCTGAGAAACCGGCCCAGTGTCTCCGTGATCTCCGCATGGATTTCTGGAGGAATCTCCTGAAAAGTCCCAAGATGTTGCCGCGGTGCAACAAGAAGATGCCCATTGTTGTAGGGATAGCGATTGAGCACCGCCACGGTCTGCTCGCGCCGCCAGACCACATGATTGGCACGGTCGGAATCCAGGTTCTTTGGATGGGCTGCTGCACGGCAGAGAAAACAAGAGGGCTGGCCGCCCGGCAATAACCGGTCTGGCGCCCTTTCTGGCATGCCCGCAAGATCCTCGCAGACGCGGTCCTCGCCCGTCACGTAACTCAGACGCCAGGGTGCCCAAAGCCGTTCAAATTCCACAATGGTCGGTCCTGTCAACAGGGTCTTGCCATGCCCCTCGATCACTAGGCTGCCCATCGCCATTCGGTGGATCTTTCCGGTGCATCCGGGACGGGTACCACGTAAGGAATTGTCATCCTCCGCGGCCCCGAGGCAACTTTTTTGGTCGCCGTGATCTGGATTTCGATGCAAAGTGAGGGGATGAGGCGTCCAATGCGGCGATTCAGCCGCCACCACCAACGATGATTTTCCAAAGACCGGAGTATTCCACCGGAAACAATCCGGAAACCGCGGGCCCGCAACTGGCAGAGGTCGGTTGTTTGCTGAATCAGCTGAATCAATGAACGCTTGCAAAATGCCTGCACATGCCCGCGATGTTTCTGGCGGCCAGTCCAACGAACGCGGAGTTGATCCAGGATCGGTATGAGGTGACGTCGCACGAGGTGCAATCCGAATGGGAAAATGGGAACTCCGAGAATGATCAGTCCTCCCGGTTTTAATACCCGCGCTAAATCATTGAGCACGGCATCAAGATGGTTTAAATGTTCGAGGACTTGTTCACAAAGCACGATATCGTAAGCATCGGATTCCAGCGATGGTAAACCGGTTTCCAAGTTGATGTCATGGAACCTCCAGTCGTGGTGTTTGTAAACAAATCGGAGACCGTGTGGGAAGATATCAACACCATGATAATTGATATATTCGGCACCGGTATTGTTTTCAATGTACCGTCGAGAGACACCGTCGTACACTCCGACATCCAGGAGATCGGTCCTCTGGCCGGTGGCGGCGTAACGCTGATCGGCGAAACGGGCCACGTCCAGGGCCAGTTCCCAATATCTGGCCTGACGAAGACGGTAAGGGGCATAGCCAGGCTCCACGCCAAAAGCCCGCGTTGCGGCGGTCATTTCTGAGGACACGGATGGGTTCCCCCTTCTTGAAGATGAAGGGCCTTTGTATTCCAGCTTCCCGGAGGGAATAACGCGATTCCAGGTCTTGCGGCGAAGGAATGGCCCGGCGGTTGCCTGGTGCTAGCGTGGAGCTCTCACATAATAGACACCGAATTGATGCGTGTCGGATGGCCAGGCCGGTGTATGGCCGAATCCCATACCACCCTGGAATGGCCCTGGCCAACTACGGCCGAACTGGTGGTCGATCCGGGAGATCCGAGAACTGCCAACACCCCAGCTCCAATTCGTCTGAAGTTGAGCCGTTGGTGGAACGACGAGTGCGACTGGCTGACCGTATGCCGTATGGACGTACCATCCATGCCAGTTGTATCGGGCAGCTCGCTGAGCCGGAAAATGCCCACCCATGGGGTGCCCAGCCAAGCAATCATCTGCCAACACCAGGGTTAGCGCTATGGCAAAAACGACGAGGAACGATTTTAATTGGAACACGAGAGATATCCTTTCGTGATAGTACGGACGGCTTCATCAAAACCTTCGCATATGGGATAGATGGTCCCATAGACCCCAGCAGGAACTGTAGTAGGCCTTCGTCCGAGTCCAGCCGGCTCCCGGGTGGTGGGTGTACCATGCCCGTTTGTGATGGATCATGAGCTCGTGCGGGTAGAAGGGGGGATAGGTATAGTACGTGTGACCAACATGGGCTGGTACGGGTTGCGGCGAAACGTACATCTGGGCTGGGACGCCACCCGGTCCGGGGCCAACATAGTAGTTATAGAAAAGCTCCTGCGGCTGCTGATACCGAATCCGGCCGTAAACCTCGGCGTTGGCCGTGTCGTCGGCGATTGGGGCCAGAAACCACAGTCCAACGACCAGAATCAGTAACGGGGCAACACGGATAGTCCAATGAAACATGGGTATCTCCTTGTGACAAAATGACGGCTCGGCGATCATTCATGATTTCGGCCTGCACCGGTTGTTCCGGTGAGTCTTTGTATACCGGATGCATGGCCTGCATGCATTGCACGGCCTCAGGATCGTTATAGTCGGCAAGGTCGTCTGGGTGGGAAGCTGGTAAACATCGAATCCGAAGGCGGCGGTTGTCCGTCACAGTTTCCCAGAGTCAGCAAGGTCGTCTGGGTGGGAAGCTGTAAAACCGTTATAATTGGCCCTTTCAACCGATTTTCTCCTGTGGAGTACCCTGGAATTGGCAACTGTAAAACACAAGAAAAAGAAGAAAAAACGTGCCTCTGAGAAAGTCCGGATTCCCCGAAATGGCCAGCCGGCCAAGGAGCAACCAGCGGGAGGTGAGCCGGCGGTCCACCGGTCAGAAGAAACGCCGTCGTCCAACGGTCAAGATGGCCAATCCCAGCCAACGCAGCGCCGCCGTGCAACGGCGCAATCCATGGCCGCTAGTCAGCGCGACATCAGCGTCAGCGAGTTTTTTGCCAAGAATCGGCACCTGCTGGGTTTTGATAATCCCAGGAAGGCCCTACTGACTACCGTGAAGGAGGCGGTTGACAATTCGCTCGATGCCTGCGAGGAAGCCGGGATTCTGCCCGAAATCTGGGTTCATATCGCGCAAACAGGTAAAAACAGCTACCACGTTGGCGTCCAAGACAATGGGCCGGGTATCCTGAAAAAACAGATTCCGCTGATCTTCGGGAAGCTCCTCTACGGATCCAAGTTCCACCGGCTCCGCCAAAGCCGTGGCCAACAAGGAATTGGGATCAGTGCGGCCGGCATGTATGGCGTCCAGACAACCGGCAAACCGGTGAAAGTTCTCAGTAAAATATCCTCTCGTAAGCCAATCCACTATTACGAGATCATCATCGACACCCAAAAAAATAAACCCCGCATCCTGAACGGTGCGGGGGACGGGATTGATATCCCGATCGGTGAGACGGGAATCCAGTACATCAAAAAACATGGGATCGACTGGGAGGACCAGAAACACGGCACGCGCGTGACCATAGAGCTCGAAGCACGTTTTATCCGCGGCCGGGGCAGCGTGGATGAGTACCTCGAGCAGACGGCAATCGCCAATCCCCACGTCATGCTCCACTATACTGATCCAGATCATACGGAACGGACCTACAAGCGAAGCACGCAGCTCCTTCCCCCTGAGCCGAAAGAGATCAAACCACACCCCTACGGAGTTGAACTTGGCCGGCTGGCGACCATGCTACACGAGACGGGAGCGACCACGATTGCCCAGTTCTTGACCGCAAGCTTTTCTCGAGTTTCCAGCGCAGTCGTCCGGCGGTTGTGTCACGCGGCGAAAATCTCAGCCCGAATGCATCCCAAGCGTACGAGCCGGCGAGAGGCAGAGGTCCTCTATCATGCCATCCAAAACACAAAAATCCCCAATCCGGCGACCGATTGTATTTGTCCCATTGGCGAAGAACTGATTCTCAAAGGTTTGCACCAGGTGGTTCCGGGCGAGTTTTACGCTGCCGCAACGCGGCCGCCGAGTGTCTACCGCGGCAATCCGTTTCAGATTGAAGTGGGATTGGCCTACGGTGGTTCCGCACCGACTCAGAACATCACTCCCGATCTGCTCGCTGAACTACTCGAGGAAACAGATACGCGAACGATCAGGCAGTTCCTGATCAATACCTTCAATGGCTTGGGAGCCGACGCGGCCGATCGGATCATTAAGGCATCCCGACTCGGAACCCGGCAATCACCCGGTAAATTGAAAGGAGCAGATCGGGAAAAGCTCTACGAGACGATGAAAAATGTCAATGTCGCCGAAGGCCAATCGATGGAGGTGCTTCGATATGCGAACCGTGTTCCACTCCAATTCCAACATGCCGCCTGCGCCATTACCCAGACGATCATGAACACGAACTGGCGAAGCTACGGCCTGACCCAAACCCGAGGCGCCCTCCCGAAAGGACCGGTAACGGTCATGGTACACGTTGCCAGTGTGTGGGTTCCCTTTACAAGTGAATCCAAGGAGGCGATCGCTGGCTACCCGGAAATTCAAAAAGAATTACGGCTTGCCCTCCAATCGGTCGGCAGAAAACTGGGCATGTATCTCCGGCGGCGGCTCCGGGTCAAGCATCAAGGCGAGCGGAGAAATATGTTCCTCCGCTATGTTGGCGAAGTGGCCAAGGCGGTCAGCGAAGTGAATGGAACGGACCGCCTAGACCTCTATGACCAACTCATGAAAGTTGCCAAACGACGAACCGCCGAAGCAGATCTCCGGCTCGACGATCGCGGCCAACCGATCGACGATGAAGAGTTGAAATTGGGGGATCATGTCTTGATTGTCAATCCATCCGAGAATGGAACGGCGATCCAGCACCGCCCTCTGGAGTCCATCGATTCCAAGAAAGGGTCGTGATTTTAAATCGCCATCGCGTTCAGATTCTATTGGAAATAAAGTGGTTTGTATGATGCCGAAGAAAAAAATACGCATGAAAGTCAATCTGCCCTCAAAACACCCGGCCAAAAAAATGAAGCAGATTTCTCAACGCGATCGTAAAACCAGGGAATCGCTTATAGGATTGGCCGATCGCGTTGTCCAAGCAGCCAAGCAGCGGAAGGATCCGCATATCGATGTGCCGAGTCGCACGCTTTCCAATGTCCGCTATAGCCCACGCAAGCGGATCATCGAAATGGGAAATAATACCAACCGCCGGCAACTTTTCAACCTATCGCAAGCAAAGGCCTACATGCAGACCATGCTCGTTGCCAGTGGCTGTAAGAAGCTCGTCGATGACGGTAAGACAACGAGCATTCGAGGTCTCTTTTACATGCTCAAACACACGATTGAAGGAACCAAGGAGGAAACATTCAGCACGCAAGACGAATGCGATCCGATCATTGAGGATACCGAAGTCCTCCTTGGGAATCTCCGCGAGGAACTCCATCTCTACGCCCAAAAAAGAGGCGATATGGTTGGCCCAATTGTTCTGAATGATAGTGGTGACCAAATCGACTGCGCCCGGATGGGGTCCGGCGGGTATGGTATCCCATCCATTGTCGAGCCGGAAGTCGTGAAATTTGTCCGCTGTGATGCGAAATTCGTGTTGCATGTCGAAAAAGCCGCTGTCTGGCAACGGTTCAATGAAGATAAATTCTGGAAGAAGCACAAGTGCCTGCTGACACATGGAAACGGCCAGCCACCCCGCGGAGTCCGTCGCCTTCTGCACCGCTTGCACCACGAACTGGAACTGCCCATTTATTGTTTGCTTGATAATGATCCATGGGGGTATTATATTTATAGCGTCATCAAACAAGGATCCATCAACTTGGCGTACGAGTCACAACGGATGGCGATTCCCGAGGCCCGATATCTTGGCTTGCGGAGTATCGATTTGGAACGCTGCGGCCTGTCAGAGAGTGTAAAGATCACGTTGAATGAAAACGATCGCAAGCGAGCAAAACAAATTGTCCGATACCCGTGGTTCGAAAAGAAACGATCTTGGCAGCGGGAGATCAAAAAAATGCTCGAAAACGATTTCAAACTCGAAGTGGAAGCCCTCATTAGCAAGGACATAAGCTATGTGACCGAAGAGTATGTACCCGCGCGGCTGCGAAACAGGGATTGGCTCGATTGAAAGGCATCGCCCGGATCTTTTGCCCACCGGCTTGCAAAATGGCTTAACTTTCGTATCCTGCTAGAGATACGATCGCCTTCCTTTTGCCGATGGTCTCCTTCCCATGAGTGAGATCCTTTTCCAATACCAACGTGTCAATATCACGAGTTGGGCGTACCTGTCGTCCCTACTGTTGCTCGCGCTCTTCTTCAAATTCAACCGAGTCTGGAGTGTCCGGAATTTAGATCTGTTGGGGATGATCCTCTTGGTGCCGGGCCTGTTGTTGGTCCAACACAGTCTGGACCATGCAGGCGTACCGAATGCAGCGACGATTGAATACATCGGTTACATCTGGCTGTTCATCGTGGATGCATTTCTCATGTTACGACTCTTGATCGATTCCACGATGGTCCGGCGCCCCCTCCTCGATCCGAATATGACCGTCGGGGGCCTGGCGTTCTTGGCCGTGTCCCTGTTTTGTTTCCTGATGGCCAATGTGGTGAACGGGACACCCGGCGAGGGCGGCCTGGAAGGAGCCCAAGCCGCCGAAGATCTTAGCCGCGGGCAGCAGGAAACATCGGCGGAAGAGACATTCAATCGGTTCGGGCCCGGTCTGCAATCACTCTTCCTGCTTCCCCAAATCTCCACTCGGGTCGCGGTTGAAGTCATTCTAGGGGATGATGGAGAAAGTCGTCAGACCACGCCAACGAGCGGATCGCGCCAGCAGTTCATCCTTGAACTAACGGCCAAGGTCATGGCCATTTTATCGCACCTGGCGATTGTGCTCGGAATGATCCTGATTGGAACTTGGCACTTCGATAATACCAAAGCGGGCATCGCGGCCGCAACGCTCTATCTCATGTTGCCCTACATGGCGCTTTGGACCGGCTATGTCAGCCATGCCTTGCCCGCTGCATTACTCGTTTGGGCCGTGGTTATGTACCGCCAACCTCTCCTTGCGGGCGTCTTCTTTGGTCTGGCTTTCAGTGTTGTCTACTACCCAGCCTATCTGACGCCCCTATGGCTCAGTTTCTACTGGCGACGAGGATCCGCGCGATTTGTCGTGGGAGTCTTGATTTCAATTCTCCTCGTCCTATTCTCTTTCGTCTTCACGTCGATCGATTTCGGTGAATTTTGGATGCAGGTGCGGGCAATGTTCGGATTCCGGCTGCCCACCCTCGACGATCGAAACCTGGGAGGTATCTGGGAGTATTGGAACCAGGTCTACCGGTTGCCTCTCTTGGCGATCTTCCTTTGCATTGCGTTTGGTATGGCGATCTGGCCATCCCAAAAGAACCTGGGCACATTGATTAGCTGTTCCGCGGCAATCATGTTGGGAACC
Organism: Pirellulales bacterium; assembly: GCA_016930815.1. Classification (GTDB taxonomy): domain Bacteria; phylum Planctomycetota; class Planctomycetia; order Pirellulales; family Lacipirellulaceae; genus JAFGFZ01. Next base: position 10,963 of record JAFGFZ010000147.1, read on the forward strand.
CAATTCTGGCACCCGACCACGAGCGGTCTTGCCATGGCCTGGTACCTGCCTCTTACGCTCCTGACCGTCTTTCGGCCGAACCTCGAGGACCGTGTGGCTGAAACTGTCCTGGCCCGAGCCCAATGGGTGATTCCATGGCGACGGGATTCGGGCTAGCCCGATTCATCTCTTCGCAGATCGACATTTCCCGCGCGCCGGCTCAATGCATACCATTGCCGCCATGCCGGTTGGTCGAATTCGAAGACTTGCCCGCCAGAGAGCTTGATGAGGGCATTCAGGACCGGCTGATTTTTCATTTGCATGGAGATGTACGGACTCCCGCCCGTCGAAAATCCACTCCCGCCACCTCCAGGGCGAAAACTGGCACTCGTCCGGCCTGCGTTCGGATTGATAACCTTGTGTTTTGTCAGGAGGGCTTCGATGAGCGGACCGATCGCTTCCGGAAACCCAAGCGATTCCAAGATAACTGCCGCCCGGTTGACATCGATGTTCTTGCTACTCTTCAGTGCCGGGGTGAAGCGAAGAACCAGCGATGGATCATCGAACTGCTTTAAGTATTCTATGCACCGCTGCCGGATTTCGTTGTCCGTATGTTCAAGGGCATGCGTTGCCAGGGTATCTATGACCAGGGGATGCCGGATATCGGACAGTGCCTCGAGAAGGAGTAGCTGGGTATCATAAGCCTTTTCCTTTCGCAACAGATCAACAATCGCCGGCACTGCAAGAGGATCGTTGACATCCAAAAAGTTTTTTCTGGCTTCCTCCACACGGCTAGTGTTGCGCCCGCTGAGCCAATTCCGCCAGCGCTTCACTTTGATCCGCCACTCACTTTCGGCCGCGCTGGTTTCCTGTTGCCGTTTGCGGATTTCAACGTCTTGTGGTGTCCGCCAATCTCCTTCGTAATAGACAAAACCTCGCAATTGCATCTGCTCTTCACGAGACATCCACGCGTTGCGAACGTGTTGATAGCCTAAGAACCTCCGAGCCTCGGCATGTTCCGGATCGAGTTCGATGACCCGCTCCAGATGGTGTTTCCGTTCTCGAAGCAGCTTTTTTTCCAGGCACCAGCCGGCAAGCTGCCAATGCCCATCCGCCGTATCCGGTGTTGTCACGGCGAGCCGTTCATACTCTTCAAGTTCTTCCGATTGCTCGATGATCCGCCGGACCTGATCCGCGGCCAGTGTTACCAGGGATCCCGATGGCGTTTCGATCTGGTATGTCTGGCGTGGTTTGTCATCCGGATTCATGAGCTGGCCGCGGACCTCACCGCCAGTGGCCAATTCATAAACATCGGCCCGGACGGATTCGATAAAAAGACACGTCGCGCCGAGCATGAGAATCAATCGAGGGGATTGCCAGGCATTCATGGACGTTCGCTCCTGCACTGGAATTCTGAATGAGTGCTCCCGTTTGTCGCCATACCTGGCTCTTTCATGACAATGCCACTTCTTCTTCATTATACGCTTTCGGGCCGCCTCCGTCTTATTCGATATTTCCAGCCCCTTTTATTCAGATAATTGCACTTTCCGAGAAAACGGCCTTCGGCCGTCTTCTCGGAAATATTAAGCAACGCTATGTAAAAACGGTATTTTAAGCGGCCAACATCATAAGGCGTTGTGCCAGGTCAATAATTTTCCGCGGCAACCACCAAGCCGCCTTAAGGCTCAATCATTCGCTGTCCATCACCTGTTTTTGCAGGGCTTTTCGTCGATTCGCATGAGAAGGCCGCCTTTCAGCATCGTCCCATGGCGAGTCACTTCGATCACAAAGTTCCTCCTGGCTGCGATCCCAAGACCACAGTTCAACCAACGTATGCATCCACAGGTTCATGTTGCAGACCGCAACATTCGACCAGATGTTGCGGACTTGTTGATGGCCCGAGCCCCAAACCTCCTTCACATCGTGGAAGTCCTGCTCGATCGTGGCCCGATCGGAGACGGTTTCCGGGATCTCCACCGCAGTTGCCGAAGGATCGGTACAATCCACTCGACCAGTCGTGCCGCAAGCTGCAACTTGGTAGCAAACCGCCAACCTCGCCATGGCGGAATCCTTGCTATGGTCTTCTGCCGAACGTACAGCATGGCCTGGAGTGGAAGTCCCAATGCGCCCCATGTGGGGTGTCGGATGGCCAGAGAAATGGTGACCCAAATATGCCCATAAAGGTATTTCTGGTCGGATGGCCCAGGAGTGGATTTCGATGGATATCGGCTCCTTCGACCTTTGGCCCATAGCGTTTGGTCGGAGAATCGTCGATGACCAGAAGGACTCACTCTGGCAACGGCAATACCCGCGGTGCCAGCAACACCAATTGGGTAGCGATCAAATTGGTCTTGCATCCAATCCGTGCCAGGAAATAATAATAGTCGTCGAAGTCGTTGGTGATTCCAGCGGCTCGGAGCCACGTGGTGACGGTGCGGCGGCCGTTGGCAAACAACATGCCCATCAGAAGCACCGGCAATCTCCGGCGATTGCGTGCATGCAATCCGGCAGCCAGCCACTGACTCCACTCCGACCACTGATTCGGACATTCCCAACGACAATTTGTTTTCGCCATCCTTGGCTCCTCCATTGTGCGGCCAATATTGTTACCGCAGTATGATGGAAGAGCCTTTTTTGTGTAGCTCAATTTACCTTCGGCCCATGGCCATTTTTTCCGAAAGTGCAGGATTGTTCCTTACCAATGAATATTCAGAATATTCAGGGAGTGCAAGGCAACCAAGAAAACCGAGGAAACAGAGAGTTTATTTCTTCGTTTTCTCTGTTTCCTTATGTTCATTTTTTCGGCGATTGAGTTTTCTCCATGATGAAAAATGGACAGATACAATCCGGCCTGTTTGTCGATACAAGACATTGAATCCTTCAACTCACCAAGAACACGATGCCATCGCTCTTTGACGCTTCTGAGAAAGAACATTTTGATCGTGCCCGGCCGTTGGCCTCCCGGATGCGGCCTGATTCCCTGGACGCATTTGTCGGCCAGCGGCATTTTCTGGGTGAAGGGCAACTCTTGTGGCGATTGATCCGCGCGCGGCGGCTTGATTCGTTGATTTTCTTTGGCCCGCCCGGTACCGGCAAGACCACACTGGCTCGGCTCCTTGCCAGTGAAACGGACAGCCGTTTCCATCAGATTAGCGCGGTCGCGAGCAATATCAAGGAAGTACGGGATCTCCTCGTCGATGCGCGGAACCACCTGGCCGCAGCGGGCCAACGAACACTCCTATTCATTGATGAAATCCACCGCTTCAATCGTGCTCAACAGGATGTGCTTCTGACGGATGTCGAGGAGGGCGTGGTTGTGCTGATCGGTGCGACGACATCCAATCCATTCTTCGCCGTCAATAGCGCCCTCGTGAGTCGGAGTCGCGTGTTTGAGTTCCGGCCACTCGAGCCGGAAGACATCAAAACACTCCTTCTCCGGGCTACGGCAGACCCTGTTCGGGGTTTCGGGAACTACCACATCCAGTTGGACGACGATGCCATCGAATTCCTGGCCGCTGTCTGTGACGGCGACGCTCGGCGCGCTCTCGGCGCGCTCGAAATAGGGATCCTATCCTCCATCGCCTCGGACCCAGGCACCCAGATCCATTTTACTCGCCAACTGGCCGCCGAAAGCGTGCAACGGAAGGTGGTCGAATACGACGCAACGGGGGACGCTCACTACGATGCGGCTAGTGCACTGATCAAGAGCCTCCGCGGCAGCGATCCGGATGCCGCCCTCTATTGGCTCGCCCGAATGCTTGAAGGAGGTGAAGATGTCCGATTCCTCTGCCGCCGGTTAATCATTCTGGCGAGTGAGGATATCGGAAACGCGGACCCGAACGCCCTGCCACTGGCTGTCGCGGCCATGCAGGCGTGCGAATTCGTCGGCCTTCCAGAATGCCAACTCACACTTGCCCAGGCCGTGACTTACCTTGCCTGCTCGCCGAAATCCAATGCCGCCACGCTCGCAATCGGTGAAGCAAGGCACGATATCCATGAGGGCCGGCTTCTTCCCGTCCCGCGGCACCTCCGCGATAGCCACTACAGCGGCGCGAAACGGCTTGGCCATGGCGTGGGCTATGAATATGCCCACGATGCTCCCGATGCGATCGCCGCGCAAGACTACCTTGGAGTCGATCGAGAATATTACCATCCGACAAATCGCGGTTTTGAAAAGGAATTGATCCATAGACTCGAGCAAATCCGAAGCCGATTGCGCGAAGGAAAATAATGCGATCCATCAAGAGATGGCAAAAAGATGCTATGTCCTTTTCCTCGAACTATTCCATTTCCACGCGCCGCTTGTCCGATTTAATCCAACCATCGCGTAGGATAATCGACCGTTTCGTATGGGCGGCGACCTCGTCTTCGTGAGTCACAAGCAGGATGGTTCGGCCTTCGTTGTTGAGTTGTCCAAGAAGTTCGAGGATTTCAAGCGTGGTTGCCGAATCGAGATTTCCAGTCGGTTCATCCGCCAGAATAAAGCGGGGATTGTTGACAAGACTTCGAGCGATCGCAACCCGCTGCTGCTGCCCACCCGATAGCTGGGCCGGTCGGTGACCAAGCCGGTCCCCGAGCCCCACCTGCTTGGCAATATCAATGCATCGCTGCCGATCCGTTGTTCGTACGTGGCCACGGTAATAGAGCGGAACGCCAATATTCTCGACCACAGTCAGCGCAGGAATCAGATTATACGACTGGAAAATGAATCCGATCCGCGACGCTCGAATTTCGGATAACGCGTTGTCGGAAAGCTGAGAAACATCATCATCGCCGAGCCAGAACCGGCCTCCAGTTGGGCGATCGAGGCATCCGAGCAGATTAAGTAAGGTGCTTTTCCCCGATCCGGACGGACCCATGATCGAAATATAGTCTCCCTGCGGGACATCAAATGAGACACCACGCAGTGCGTGGACCGTTTCCCCACTCAGAACGTAATCTTTGGACAAGTTCTCAATGCGAGCGGCGTACTTCACGGAATATCCTTATCCTGACTCTGACTCAAGATCCCCGGCGGGATCGAAGATTCTTGAATAAGCCAATGATAGCCAGTCCCCCGACCAAAACAATAGAGGATGGCTCGGGCACTGCTTGCGAAATCGCCGAAGAAGATCCGCCACTGCCGAAATGGCGCTGCCACACCAGAAAATCGGAACCATCGCTGTCTCCATCTTCATCGGCGTCGCTCTGGCCGTTTATTCCAAAATCACCCAGCCATTGGATGAAGTCGTCCCTGTCCACGGAACCGTCGTGATTGAAGTCACCTGGTATTGGAGCGACATATGTGGAAACCTGCAGGCGCCCGGTGCCGGTGAGGAACGGACTTGTATAGAAAGCCCCAGAGCCGACCGCGCCCCAGATGCCAGATGCTTGAGAAACGCCGTCAAAGAAGAGCGAATCCACGATATCCGGATTGCCGGTGAAGTTTAAATCGAGTGTTGTACCAGCCGACAGGTAGACATCCGCTGTGTCGGATAACAAGGGATTGCCGATTCGCAGAGTTCCCTCTTGAACCGTGGTATCCCCTGTGTAGGAACTTGCCCCATGGATCGCGAGAGTCCCGGCGCCGCTCTTGGATAGCGCGCCGTTGACAATCGGCACGGCGATTGCCAAATCAACCGCTGCCGCGCCGTTAGAAACGTGCCACGTACGGTCAACGCCCCCCAGATCGATGAGGCCTGAAGAACCTGTGCCGGAGCCGTTGACAATCGTGGCCGCGGCACCATCAAGCGAAGAGAAAGTGACATCTCCCACCATCATTATTTTTGCCGGCGTGGAACTATGTGGCATGAGGTGAATTGTGTCGCATGTCAGCGTCCCACCAAGCGAAAAGGTTTGCATGGCATCCACTTGCAGAGTATGGACTCTCAAGCTGCCGCCATGAAGTGTCACCGGTGCGGAAAACTGGGCTGAAATCGGCGTGGAATCGGCTGAGGGAACGTAATTGATTGTCAGCGAACCGCCAGTGATGTTGAGTGCTTCGCGAACTTCGAGTTTGCGGATCGTGTGGGTGCCAGAGGCGAGCGTGACCGTGATGTTGGCGCTGGGGCGATCCAGGATAACGGTATCGTTGCTACCGGGCAGCCGTACCGCCGGGAGTGTCAACGGTCCGACGCGTGGCACTTGTCCCGGACCCTGCACCGGCGCGATCGGTGTCTGGCCGCTGTTCCAGTTCGTCAGCGTTGTCCATTGGCCACTGCTATCCGATGTCCACAACGCGGGGACAAGGTGGTCCTTGAGAAATTCGATCCCCCCCTGAGCAACATCCACATCAATGTTGCTATTGCCATTGTTGTAGGCGCTCAGCCGTGCCGTGCTCGCATACTGCCAGAAACTCCAAGGGTGGGTCGGATTCGGCGAATCGTCCCAGGGACCGTAGATCGGTGTGTAGGTATCCTTCGGATGGCCTGTCTGAATGGGAATGGAGTCAGGATCGGTCTGATTTGGCCAACGGGCGGACCAGAGTGTTGGGAAGGCGGCCACCACGGCATCTTGGAGTGACGAGGAAGCACCCTGCAGATCATTCGCGTAATTCCCGTTGGTGTAAATCGCAGGCCGGATTCCCATGACCTCGTAAATACGATCTGAAAAGTCGATACAGAATTGCGCTAGCTCGTTTTTGGTCCGCTCGTTTTGCCCCGCCTCCAGATCCAAGACCGGCAACAGATAGCCGGGCCGCATCCAGGCGCCAGCCATCTGAATAAAATGGTTGGCCTCATCGGTGCCCGTATTTGCAATTCCGCCGGAATTTTCCGTCGTGGCGATGATGTCCGGCCGAGCAAAATGATACGGACCGGCGCACATCCCGGCGCTGGTCGCGCGGGTGATGTTTTGCACGAAATAGGGATCGTCATACCGCTGCGAAAGCGTGTTTTGGTCGTTAAGATTATTCGGATCACTCTGATTGTAGTACCCCGTGGTGCCGCCACGGCTCGAGCGGATAAAGACAAAATCGCGATCATTGACGGTATGGAGATTGTTCCATGTCGTCTGGGAAAGGTTCCCCTGCCACGCCGAGACGTCAATGCCCAAGACGCGTTGCTGGGCCCCAGCGGGATCGCTCTGGCTCCATAGGAGGCCCCACGAAAGGGAAGTAAAAAAAGCAATTTTCAATGCTTTTATTGAAGCGCCGATCGCCATGCCACGATGAATCAACCGTTTGAGTTCCAAGATCCAACCTCTGCTCCAGCCCGAAATGCCCAGGGGAATAACTAATTCCCCGCAAAATCACTCTCTTCTTTGAGTATAGGCAGACACCGCTAGCCACACAAGGAATCTGTGAATCGAGCCGTATCGCAATGCCGATCTGGTCGATATCCAGGCCTGGCTAGAGGTTCTTGGCCGATGATTCGAGAGAGCCTCGAACGATGAGAAAATCAGGGCCCAAATCGCGCCAAGCCCGCAACCCAAAGGGGTTTGCAAACATGCGCGCACCACGCGCGTATGTTCAAGACGAAGACTCTAAAGTGCCATGTCGCGCCATTCGAATTCCCCATTTTCGATGCTCCAGTCCGCGCCAAAAAAACCGAGCGTGCGGACTGCCGAAATACCATCGGTAAGCACGTCATGGCCAAAAATCGCCAGGTCCGGATAGGCGACGCCGGAAACGAAGTATCGCAATCGGTTGGTCGCGCGGAGGCCGGCCAGCCCTGTCCCTGAAATCACTCCAATCGATGCCATTGCGCTATTGGGTCGCGGTACAATAAACAGGCAAGCCAGGTTGTCACCCAGTTCGCGACGTGTACCGATGCTAATCGCGCCACGCCGGACCTGAACGGGTGATGTGGAGAGCAATATGGGCCAGGCTGCATTCGTATCTGCATTCCCATAAAGGATTACATTACGATCCTGGAAAACATCCGGTTTGAATGCGGTATCCGCAACCACTTCGAGTGCCCCATTTCCGCGATACCAGAACGATTCAGCATCGTACCGCGCCTTCGCGAGGGCCCAGGCGTTTTCCGAATCATTCCCCCGCGTGCCGTATACGAGAATTGCGCGATGGCGAAATGCATCTTTGAACATGCCGTAACGATGAGGCCCTTTTTCTCGTTGCGGAAGAATTCCATCGGTTACCTGCCATTGATCCTGATGCCGCCGGCACAACAACTGCTTCGTCTTGCCAGGCCATCGAATACTGGTTACCTGGCACCCATCCAATTCGATTGAGATCCTTCCACCAGGTTTCAGGTGCTGCACATCGAGAGTGAGACAAGAGATGTTCTTCGTCTTGCCTGAGAACACCCTTTTGTCTGGATCACAAGTAATGATTGCTTGACTCGGCAGTAGTGGCTTGCGCTGCTGTTGAATAGTCAACCAACCCATTTGTGATGCGATCCCAGGATTTGCGGTGATGAAATTGATTTGCCGCACCTGGTTGGAGTCGGGTAACCGGTGGAACTGGAAGAAATTCATCATTGGAGGCCAATCGCAGCAAAGATTGCCCCACCAGTGACCGGCTCCATGTTTCTCGTAGTATACAAAATCTGTATGGAACTTTCCGAGATGTTCGCGCATGAACCGCGATTGGGCGACAGGTACGTTGCTATCCGCTTGCCCATGCAAAATCGAAATGCCAGTCGCACCAAGATTTGTGACCAGCACGGCTGTATCACTCGGTACGCTCGCGCGGAGGAGCATCTTTTCCATGGGAGTTGGATCTTGGAATTTCTGCATACCGCCATAGGACCAGAAACTAACCCAACCAGCACTCGGGCCAATCGCGGCAAATTGGCCGGGGCAGGTTGCGCCGAGGTGCCAGGTCCCGTGGCCACCCATGGAATGACCCGTCAGAACAACGTGTTTGGGATCGGTTTGGTAGCGTTTCTGGGCGTCGGCGAGGACTTCGAGGGCATCGAGGCGGCCCCAGTCTTCCCAATCGAATCCGTACTTGCCGCGATTTGTCGGCGCAATAACATGAGCCCAGTCCTTAGCCGTGTAGTATGCCGCCTGTTGCGTTGCCTCGACTCCCGCACCATGCAGCGATAGGATGATTCCAGGGGATCCATCCCTGCTCGGATTACCGGGCTGGACCGCGTAATACTGCACGCTCCCATCGATTTCGCTGATGAATGTCCGCTGATGCATTTCCGTTTTCTGAACGACTGTCCGCGAGAACGACAGGGCTGCCATGGGATTCGGGATTGCCTCCCCTTGCTCGCCTGGTTCCGCCACCAGATGCAACTGGAATTCCACTTCTTTCTGGTCCTCTTGGACATGGCCGTCAAGCTGGAACGGAGCTTTAAAGACAGATAAGGGTGGGATCGTCGGCACTCGAGTCGTGATTGCTTCGCCATCGGGCCGCTTGCAAACGAGCGAGAGATTACTTCGTGCTTCATTGGCGGCATTGATGATCACCATAGCCGCCCACTTCGTCTCCGTTTCTCCAGCAATCAAATCAGGCAGTGTCGCGTTGGTCATGTCGAGCATCAAGGACCTTTTAGAGGGAATCAACTTGGCACGCAGACGCCCCGTCCCAATGTGAAAAAGAAGCCAATTGGTGCCCTCCTTCAATTCAATTGGCAATTGAACGGTACCCATGTTATACGGATCACCGGTCCGGGGCACGCCATTCACGTAGACTGCCGAATGCCCGCATGCGGATAGTAGGGCGATCCGGTCTTGGGACGATTCCACTTCCGCGTAGGCATAGCCCCCGCGCAGCGCCGAACGGTTGAGCCATCCCTCCTGATCAACTTTCTCGGATTGCCATGTTTTCTGCTCACCACCCGGCAATCCAATGGCATCTCCAGCCTTTGGGGATTGGAAAGTCCCGCCGGCAAGGTTCCATTCTAAGACGTCACGGCCGAATGCGGCACGGCCATACTGTCCGAACGAGGGGATCACGAGATACTCCTCGACGAGAATTGGCTGATCGTCCGGAACCACCAGGGAATACGGCTCAGGCGGATAGCCATGTTCGTTCCCAGCCAGAGGCGGTCGCTCCCGTGCCAGTTCGGATTGGAAAGATGGAGGTTGATCTGTTTCTTGTTCCAGCGCTGGCGGCTCGGGTGGAAATCCCTGTTCGTTGCCTATGGGCGATTGCGCTACCAGCAGCCTGGTTAGTAACAAGGGCATCAGAACCGCAGTGGATGAATATAAGCTATGCATCATGATGTCCATTTCGGATCTTTTGCGATCATCAAGGTGGGGATGATTCGTGGACGGCCTTCCAGTATCTTGGGGCCACTGTCTAATCGCCACTGTCTCCTGCCCACACTTTCCTTGCCACCCCACCCTTGACCGAACGGATGGATACTGTATATGGTCCCGGACCGTGAACCAGCCACCGGACATAGACCGGCTTCATGGATGGTACATTGCGCAATCGGACTTCGTGTGATGCACGATGCTGGCTGGTTGCTTCCTTGAAAAACATATCATCTGCTGAAAGGGCCGTGATGATTTTCACGTTTTTTCCAGCCAGAGAAGCCCGATCTGGAGGTGTAATCCGCTGTTGTATATCGAGTTCCGAGTGGGTTGGAATTCGTTTTCGATTGATGATGGCAGCGGTCACTTCGATCGGGCCATTTCCGGAATTTCGAACTTGGATCGAGTCGATGGAAACCTGAGGCATCTGGTCGGCGTGGAATAGAGTAAAGGCCATGTTCCGGTGACATTCCTCTTCCAGCATGAAGGAGGGCGGCTGGCGGTTCCAATTTTTCTTCTGCCCGCCGATTTCAATTTTACCGTACTGGGGATGGTTCATTGCATGCCATGAAATGTAACCATCTCCGAACAGCAAATATTCATCGAATTTTCGAAGGTCCTCCTGTTTTCCAAAATACCCTCCGTGTTTCGACTCTTGCTTGAACAGATTGAATGGGGTATGGAGTTCATTCGTGAAGGCGAATACCCCCTGCATCACAAAAAACCAGTCGTCTTCCGCGCCATGGACTTCGTATAAGTTACTCATCGAGCCAATATAGCGATAACCAGGAAGCATCAATTCACCCTGCTTCCCAATCTGATCGAAGACCTCAGTATCGGCGGCAGGCCACTTTTCAGACAGCACGCCGGGACCTCGAAGGATCATTCCGCCCGTATTATGGTAACTCTGCGCGCCGGCGATATTTGGGTGAGCCATGATGAAGTCGGCAACCATGCGGTTTTCTGGAACAGAGAATGGGTATTTATAGGCTCCATCTTCGACGTATCGCGGTTGCCACTGCCAGGCCCAGTCCCGATTCGGATCGTAGATACCGTCCCCATCTTCGTTGACCAGGCCATCGCCATCATTGTCAATTCCTTCGGTACCGAGGAGTGTGTAATGGCCCGTTTCATCTGGATTGCAGGGGACCATCATGTCTGGATAGACATCGTGGGATTTCATTCGGCCATTCGGATCACGGATGCGCATTTGCGTGATATGGCCATCGCCATCGAGGTCATCTGGGCCATCTTCGTCAACGAGTCCGTCCAGGTCGTCATCAACTGGCCATTGACCGGATCGGGGTGAATTCGTTGAATTGGGGCGGTACATATGGGCATCGCGTGAATCGGGGCTCATCATGGGCAGCAGGTAGAATATCCGCTCATTGAGAAGCCGCGTGATGGTCGCATTCCGGTTGAACATTTCGGTCAGAAACCATGCCGTATACAGCGATGTATCCACACCTTGTATTTCATTCGCATGGATGCCACCATCAATCCAATAGGCGGGACGTGTCAGTTCCTTATCGATATCAGAAGATGGCATATCCACCGCAGAATCGGCCGGTGAAGTATCTGGCCCATTCGATTCCTGGAATGGATAATCCGGCGCGCGGAGCGTCTTGAAATTCGTTATTGTCAGAATCCACATTTCACGATTACCGTGTGATTTGCCAAGGCTTTCAAGTCGGCAAAGGTCGGGGTGCGCTGCCGTGATTTGCTTCAATAGTTCCGTGGTCTGGGCATAATCCCGGTAGAAATTCCACCGTGCTTGGACCTTGGGATCGGCTGGCGCGCCGGCAGGCTGGTAGGCGGCAGGATTGGCGGCGGCGGATTCAACCGAGTTGGATTCGTTTGCAATGGAACACGGATGCTTATGCAATATGCCCGTAGCGCCAAGAATAATCGCCAGCCGAATCCAATAGTCAATTGGCCTAGGGACGGTATATGGCAACCAATCCGTCTTGTGCGAGCTCGGGCGGTTCATGGTAACTCAATCGTTGTTTCAACGGTTCCAAGGGTGGGGCTACTTGCGGTGATGCGAGCGGTTCTCTTTTCGATCGATTTGGGGGCAGAAATGAGCCATTCTTGCCTGGCATACCCACCAGCGCCGGCCAGTGGCGCAAGCGGAACTCGCGACGAGCCTGTAACAAGCTGTGCTCCATTGGGAAGATCCAATGTAGCTTCGAGCCGCACCAGTTGCCGGCTGATGGCGCCCATCGAGGACATGGTAGGTAAAAATCCTTCGTTGCGTATCGTGACAACCAGGCGATAGATCCCCTCTCCGAGGGATACGATCTCGTCCGCGGAGATGGCAAGCCGAGGTCGCAACTCGGCAAAATCAAGCATAAAGTTGGCATGGGATGCCGCCAGGGGATCCAACATGCTGGCGGGTGGATTCAAGAGCAGAAAGGGCCGAAAACCGCCAATTTCGACTTTTTTGTTGGAGAAGTCAGGGTGGCTGATGGGAGTCCAGGGCACAAATCCATGGATGCCTTCCCTTTCGAACCATCGGAGTGCGTTCCGCTCGACGACACCCCGTTGATCCTCTTCGAGATCCTTCGCTTCTGGATCATCTGTAGCAATTGCGTCGCTTCGATACTTGCCAGTTGGTTCCGATTCCAGTTCCTTGTTTGCGCCTTGAGATGAATCAGTTTCTTGAACATGATCCGTTTTCTGCTCCGTGCCCCCCGATGTGCCCTCCATGCTTGGAATCCACCATCCACGAGATGCGAACGACCATCGGCCAAAGTGAAAATAGACCCAGTGAGCGAACGAACCACGATCGCTTGGAGAAATGGGATCTTCCATCGATCCAATCGCAGAATGGAAAAGTTTACTGATCGCTTGATAGTAAACGGCGTCGGCTTGAGGAACAGCCGTTTTAATCTTGGCCGTTTCAGAGGATGGATCCGATTTCCATGGCCGGGAAAGATTGTCGTGGGGCGAAAATGTTAGTACGCAATAGATATTGGGATGATCAAACGCAAAGTCGGCGACAGCTCGCGTCTCTGGCTCCGAAACCTGGTGTGGACCCGCACCTGATTCGAAATATGGATAATGGAATGGGAAGTTGCGATTGAAATCAACACCACCCGGTCCATCTTCATTGAATTGTTCATCTTTGTCATTGTCGATTCCTTCCTGAATCAACCGGTACTTGCCGCGTTCATTCTTTTGTGGATCCGCCTGGATCATCACCCGCGGATCCACTGGGTGTGGAATGTAGGTTCCCGTTGGATCCTCGATTCGCATCATCGTAATCAGGCCATCCCCGTTCAGATCCTCGGGAGGATCCTCGTTCGTCACTCCATCACGGTCGTCGTCTGTTGCCCGGACGTTCCCAGTCCGCTCATAGGCTGGATGAAGAAAAAAAGCCTCACTGGCATCGGGTGTTGGGCAGGGTATGATATACACTGTCTGGTCCGTAAGGAGTTTCTTGATCCGCGGATCCGTTTCAGCGCGGTCTGCAAGGTGCCTGGCCAGCCGGATCGCCAGTTCCGATCCAACTCGGTGCGGCGCGTCAACGTTGCCAACCACGAGTATTGCCGGTTTCTTATCCGAGGCACTGATGGACAGAGTCAACAAGGGGATTTCACGTCCACCTTGCGTCATCCCTATCGATGATAGCGATGCCACTGGATTGGCCGCGATCGATTCGAACTCGATTCGAAGGGCTGCAAAATCGCGATATCCGTCAATGGCCGGCTGAGCTTGTAAATTGCCAGGAAAGCAAAACAGGAGCCAGGATAATTGGATACGAGCCCACCGGATGGATGTTGGAGACGCTAGAAAAGGGCAATGTGTCATCTCTGCAGGCTCTTCAGATTTTCTAGCCGACTCCATGCGGCAATTTCAGCCCATCGCACGTGGATAAGCCCACTTATCTACCTTAATCCGGCAGAAGGTCAAGTTGAAGTCTCTTTTCCGGGCTGCCATGCGCGGAGCATTTTGACACCCAATCATACGGAGATGTATAATTAAATTAATCGAAAGCAAAACAATTGGATACTCTAATTCCCCCGATCTTGTGAACTGGTCGATTCCATGGTTCTGGATCGTTCCATCGGATGGCAGCCGCACAGGTTCCTGAACCGAACGCGGTCATGTTATGCCTTCTCGGTGCCATTGTGCCATTTGTATTTCTCTGGTGGTTTCAACACCCAGTAATATCATTTTAAAAGGTGATATCATTCTTGCCAGTAAAACGGGCGGTTTCGAATTTTACTGTTCCGTGCCATTCAAGGATTCTCCTTGCAATCATCCTTTCCGGCAAAGGGCATATTGCCGCTATAACTGTCTCTTGGAGTTGCATTCTGTGCATCCACGTTGAGAAAAGTCAACCTATGCTTGGGATGAGGACAGCATTCCAAAATACATATTATTCCGGAATATACTACTAAGCGTGATGATTGCACTTAGCCTGTATTCACAACAAGGTGAACGCCATGCGTTTTTATTCTTGGATTAATATCTTTTCCCGGTTGAAACTCCGTGGATGCCTATTGGCTGGATTTGTTCCATGCGCCGCCCTGGCGGCCGTGATGGGCATTGTGAGTATCCATTCATTGGCAAGCATCCAGAAGAAAATGCAATCAACGGCTAATGGGATCGAGGCACTGGTCGACCAGCAAATGGATCAAGGGCGGTGTGCATCAACCCTTCGCCGGCTCACTTCGAACATTCTGGCTGCCCGGAGTGAAGCAACCTTAAACGCAGAAAAAGGGGGGCTCACGAGGCTATTTCGGGAAGAACAAAAACATGCTGCAAAGAATTCCCCTGTTGTTGAGGCAATACGGCATCTGATTCTCCGAAAAGAAGAACAACTGACTGCCTATGCGGAGGCGGAATTGCTGCGTGAAAAATGCAATCAGCTTCTGATGGAAATCATGCAGGACATGGATCGATGCGCCACATCGGCCGAAGAAGAGGTCTCCTCCAAGATTGTCGACGCGCTATCACAAGTGGCAAATGCTTCCTTGAGAAGTCAAGAGATGATGGAACAGATGCTCACGATGTTCTCCGATCACAGCGAAACGGCTGAATTGCTTAAAATAGCAGGAACACTTCCCTGCCTCGCGGAACGGGTACGCGCTGCAAAGCAGCGCTTGATATCTGCGGATGAAGTTCAAAATATGGCAGTACTGGAGGCAATTCGTGCATCCGCTCAAGCCCTTGATAATACTTTGATGTCGTTCAATGAAAATGCATTTGGTCAGCCATCGGATCGAGCACTTGTTGAGTCGGGCATTCTAAACCTGGAGATGGGCCGTATCAGGCAGCGGTCCGAAGATGCTGAACAAACGCGGAAAGAAAGCATCGAATGCGCCATGATGGCATTCAAGGAAATCTCCTCCGTTATTGAATCCCTTGATCGCAAGATGCTTGAAATTGTCAATGCGATTGAATACGATCCGGCGAATGCGATGGGAAATTCACTCGATGGACTTAGGAATCAGGTGACTGTGACAACAAATGGCCAGATTGAGGCGATGGAGTTGTTTTCAGAATCAACGGACAGGGGAATAATATTGATTAATTCAATACATTTGCTTCGAAGATCATGCAACCAGTTGAGCATGCTAGTCAGGATTTCATTCTCGACCGATCACAAGGAAACAACTGAAAGTATCCGGAAAGATATGGATGCTCAACTCATCAGTGCCACAAAGTTGCTGCCCATTTTGGAGGAAGGCGAACATTTGAAGAAAGCATCGGAGATACTAGGTGCTTTCCGGGCAACTTCCCATGATATGTTGAATGCGCGAGATCGAATTCTGACGGTAAATCGAGGACTGGTCACAATTTCCGAGGAAATCGGCCGTCAATTGGAAGTACTCGATGAATCAATCTTAACAAGAGCCAACGAATTTAAGAATCATGCTGTTAATGTTCAGAAAACAAACGGTGATTTCGTTCGTAGCCGACAAAACACGCAGGGTATTCTAGCCGTTGTTGCCGTTGTATTGGCCCTTGTTCTGGGATTAATCATATACACATCCATAGTTGAGCCTATCCGTCAGATAGTAATACTGTTGAGAGAATTTGCTGAGGGAAAAGCCGATTTGACAAGGCGGATTAATACCTCTCGTAAAGATGAACTCGGAAAGATGGCACTATTGTTTAATGCTTTTCTCGCCAGAGTACAAGCTGTTATTAAAGAAACAATCAATAGCACTTCGAAACTCGCGAGTGCAGAGGTTCATTTGTCTCGGACGGCCTCCAGCCTTGCGAGTAGTTCTGATTCCACCATGGTTCAGTCGTCGACTGTCGCTAGAACTTCCAAAGAAATGATGGATCACATGAACGTGATGTCCATGTCGACTCAGCGAATGACAGAAAACATCCGGTTGGTTGCCCTATCTGTGGATGAAATGACTGCGAATGTAGGCGATATTGCCACAAATGCAGAGCAAGCATCGGATGTGGCAAGTGATGCAGTACAATTGGCTGAGTCGAGTAATATTATCATTGGTCAACTCGGCGATGCGGCCGTGGAAATCGATAAAGTTATTGAAACAATCCAGGATATTGCGGCGCAAATCAACCTGCTGGCGCTCAATGCAACCATCGAAGCGGCACGCGCAGGAGAAGCCGGAAAGGGCTTCGCGGTTGTTGCTTCGGAAGTGAAAGATCTGGCACAACAGACCGCCCATGCCACGGAAGATATCCGAATGCGCATCGAACGAATCCAGAGCTCAACGAACGAAGCCATTGAATCCATCGACCAGGTAAGTAATGTGATTAGGAAGGTCAACGATGTCTCCGGCGTAATCGCAGAGGCTTTTGGAAAGCAGAATTCTACCGTGCGTGAGATTGCCAAAAACATCTCCGCAACTTCACATGCTGCCGAGGAGGTGGCATCGAATGTCCATGAATCCGCGTCGGCAACCCATAGAATCATGCAAAGTGCCGCCGATACGGACAAAGCCGCTCGTGATACATCTAGTCATGCGAGTGAAGCAAAGGACGCGGTTGATGGAATCACGCATACGGCGGAACAGCTGAAAGCAGTAGTTGGTCAGTTTGCAGTGTAATATCTTAAGCGCGGTATCATCTACCAGGACGAGTGCTATTGATCGATTGGTAATCATTGTCTTACGATAGCGAAAAGTCCTACCCTCGTTATGCCATTGAGTTGTTCGCGGGAATTTGCCAAACATATTATTTAA
>JAFGFZ010000148.1 GCA_016930815.1 Pirellulales bacterium
ATCGCCTGAAGTTCCTTCAGGCCGATTCATCGGCCTTCTCCGCCGCAGGCGGTACTAGGCCCGTGCTTGAGCACGGGTGAACGGATTGAAAAATGCAGCCAGTTTTATTTTACCCCCCCGCCCCCTACACGCCGCCGCTGGCGGCGTGTAGGGGGCGGGTCTTGTTTCGAGTAGAGCCGCATCACCCGCCGTAAACGGCGGGTCGAATACCGCCTGCGGCGGAGAAGGGCCGTCAACGGCCCTGATGTTCCATGACGAACAACATGACAAAATGTGGGTAAAGACAAGGGTGCTACATAGGCTGCAGTGTATTTAGCCTTTGGTAGAACTCAGGGAAGCTCTTTACAAAAGCCGGGCTTCTGGATTCAATCCGCTCTGCAATAGGATCAGGGCGGTCTGTATGATATTCTTACCAGTGGACTTCCCATTCACCAAGAGCCATTGATATTCAGGCTGTGGAGATATATCCACCCGGAGAACTGTCATTGTGACGAAGGAAAGCGAAACGAACGCGATTCTGGACGGTTTGAACAGCGAACAGCGTCGGGCCGTTGTTCATGGGGAGGGGCCGATATTGATCATTGCCGGTGCAGGGACCGGAAAGACCAAAACGCTCGTGCATCGCGTGGCATTCTTGATGGATCGAGGTGTCGCCCCGGGCCGTATTCTGCTGCTCACATTCACGCGCCGAGCCGCCGCCGAAATGCTCCGCCGAGTGGATTTCCTGCTCCAGCAACTGGGAACGCCCGTTGGGAAGAATCCTCGAGGCCATTCGGCCAGCCGTGCCATCTGGGGTGGCACGTTCCATGCCACCGCCGCGCGCTTGATACGCATGTATGCAAAATCAGCGGGTCTGGACCCCGATTTCACCATCTTGGATCGAAGCGATTCCGAAGATCTGATGGATGTGGCCCGCACGGAGCAGGGGCTGTCCAAAACGGATAAACGGTTCCCTCGCAAGGGAACCTGCATGGCCATCTACAGCCACTGCGTCAATGCCGAACTGCCGCTGGAAGACGTGTTGAAACAAAGGTATCCATGGTGCCAGGACGATGCGGAACAACTGAAAGGCCTATTCCGGGCCTATGGGGAACGGAAAGAGAAGTCAGCGATTTTAGATTATGATGATCTGTTACTCTTCTGGCGCGGCCTGATGCAGAATCCGGGAGTTGGCGAGAAGATCCGGAGCCGTTTCGATTGCGTTTTGGTGGATGAGTATCAAGATACGAACCGGCTCCAAGCGGATATCCTCCAACTCCTTTGTTTGGAGGGAACGGGCCTGACTGCCGTGGGCGACGATGCCCAATCGATTTACTCTTTCCGCGCCGCGACTGTCCGGAATATCCTCGATTTTCCAGCGATATTTCCCGGCACGACGATTGTGAAGCTGGAACAGAACTACCGGAGCACGCAGCCGATCCTGCAGGCGACGAACCGGGTGATGTCTCGTGCCCGGAACCGGTACACGAAGGATCTGTGGTCCCTGCGCGCTAGCGCGGAAAAACCATCGCTCGTCATCTGTTTCGACGAGAACGACCAGGCCGACTTCCTAGTCCGCCAGATCCTGGATTGCCGGGAGGAGGGAATCGACCTCCAGAGGCAGGCGGTCCTGTATCGAGCCTCCCATCACAGCATTGTTCTGGAAGGCGAACTGAACCGATGCAATATCCCATACGTTAAATTTGGCGGCTTAAAATTCCTCGAAGCGGCTCATATCAAGGATGTCATGTCCTTTTTACGCCTTGCCGAGAATCCGAGGGACCTCGTGGCGGGGACTCGTGTCCTGAAGCTTCTGGATGGTATCGGCCCCAGACGGGCACGGCAATTGATGGATGCTCTGATTCAAGCGGGGGGCAAATTTCAAGCTTGGGATCGAGTTTCCGTGCCGGCTGCCACTCGGGATAAATGGGCCAAGTTGCTGAAACTCATGCAACGTCTGGCTGGGCATCCGATCGAACCGGCTTCCCAAATCCATCACGTCCGGGAATTTTACAATCCGATGTTGGAAACCAAGTACGACAACCTGGTGCCTCGCCAACGCGATCTGGAACAGTTGGAACAGCTGGCGTCCCGCTTTTCGGATCGTCAGACAATGCTAACACAGATCTCCCTGGATCCACCCGAATCCACTGGAGATTTCGCCGGACCACCACTTCTGGACGAAGATTATTTGATTCTCAGCACGATCCATTCAGCCAAGGGTCTTGAATGGGATGTGGTCTATGTCATCCACGCGGCCGATGGGAGTATTCCTTCCGATATGGCGACCCGCGACGAATCTGAGACCGAGGAGGAACTCCGCCTGTTTTACGTGGCCTTGACCCGGGCCAAGGACCACCTCATCGTATGCTATCCTCAACGCTATTATCGCGCCTCCCGAGGATCTTTCAGCGACAGGCATAGCTACGCTCAACTCACACGGTTCCTGCCAAACGATGTCTTGCAGGAATTCGAATGCCGCCGGCCCGAATTTCCGATCATCGAATCGAAGGAATCGGCGGATCCAGGAACCGACGCGATGTCGCAACGGATTCGCCAACAGATCCAAAAGAGATGGTCTTAGCTTCGCATGGCTGCATAACGACTTCCCTTGCGCAACATCGCCCCGAGCATTATCGCAACCCTGGGATGCTGTTGGATATCAGATTGTCGGCGGTCATCTCGGGAGGGATTTCCAGGCCGAGCAGATATAAGACGGTTGGCGCGATATCCGAGAGTTTTCCATGCGGGCGAAGTTTTGTTTCTTGGGAGTCGTTTGCCACATAGATGAATTCAACTGGATTGAGAGTGTGGCTTGTTTTGGTCATTCCCGTCTGACTGTCGATCATTTCCTCGGAGTTGCCATGATCGGCGGTGATCAGGATATGAGCATCTTTCGCGAGCATCTTTTGGACAACTTTTCCGAGGCACGCGTCGACGATCTCAATCGCCTTTTTCGCGGCATGGAAATCACCCGTGTGTCCCACCATATCCCCGTTCGCGTAATTGACCGCGATGAACTGATAGTCGGTTTTCGCGGCAAGTTCGAGCAGTTTATCGGTGACACGATAGGCTTCCATTTCTGGGTGGCTTGCGAAGGTGGCCGGATCGAAACGGCCCTTGACCTCGACCTGATCCTCACCCGGGTACGGTTCGGTGGACTTACCGTTGAAAAAGCTGGTCACGTGGCGGAACTTCTGCGTTTCGGCGATTCGGAGTTGGCGGAATCCGGCGCGGGCAATTTCCTCACCGAGCAGGCGTTCCATGCCTCCCCCTTCGTCCATCGGACCGAGGAGATATTCGGTGAATTCATTCCAATAGCGGGTAAGACCGAGGTAGGTAATATCCGGCCTGGTTTTCAATTGGCCTGGATAATCTGGATCGAAGAATGCCATGGAGAGTTGGATTGCCCGGTCCTGGCGGTAGTTCGTGTGAATGATGCAATCACCATCGTGGACGCCATCGTAATCACCAATGCAATAAGGGACGATATATTCATCGAACATTGGCACGCCATCGGGTGTCTTGTCGTTAGTGTAAGATTCTTCCACGGCGGCTTCGGCGGTGACGGCCCGTCGTCCAATCGCGTCGACGATACAGGCATAGGCGGTATCGGTCAGCGACCAGTTCTTGGATCGGTCCATGGCATAATAGCGACCCATGAGGGTACCGATCTGGCAGGTTCCAACCTCGGCCATCACGATGCGGAGTTTGGCGAAATATTCGAGTGTGCTTCGCGGTGGCGTATCGCGGCCATCGAGAAAGGGGTGGAGGATGATCATCCCATCGGGATATTCCTGCCGGGCACGCCGCATGATCTTGAACAGATGTTCTTGGTGGGCATGGACGCCCTCGTCCTGTAGCAGACCGAACAAATGAAGCCGGCTCTGGTTCGACTTCCAGGTGCCGACGATCTTCTTCCACTTATCCAGTTCGAACAGGGCGCCGGTTCGGAGGCCATCATCGATCCGCTTGAGCTCCTGGATCACGATCCGGCCCGCTCCCATGTTCAGATGTCCGACCTCGGAGGATCCTTGGTAGCCATCCGGCAGGCCAACTGGCTCGCCCGAACAGTCGAGTTGGATCCAGGGATATTTCGCCTTGTAGGCATCGATGTTTGGCGTATCGGCGGCGGCGACGGCGTTGCCTTCCAATTTCTCGCTCAACCCCCATCCATCACGGATGATCAGGACAACTGGTCGCATGCAATGATCCTTTCTCGTGGGGTTCTTTTCCCAGGCGGTCGGGGAGGGATTCGAAC
>JAFGFZ010000020.1 GCA_016930815.1 Pirellulales bacterium
CATGGATGGGTGCGCCGACCGGCGCGTTTGGTGTCACGATCGGCTTGGCTTTCGTGACATTCACAACCGGTCTGGTCTACGGTTCGAAACAACTTGGATTTTTTGGGTACTGGAAAAACCTGGTTCCGGACATGGGATTGCCTTGGTATATGGCCATTGTGATTGTGCCGATGATTTTTCTGATTGAAACATTGGCTTTGCTCATCAAGCATACGGTGTTGGGCATTCGATTGTTAGCGAACATGGTGGCTGGGCATCTTGTCCTCCTGGCAATCATGGGCCTTGCCATTGCCGCCGCG
This sequence comes from Pirellulales bacterium, assembly GCA_016930815.1. Classification (GTDB taxonomy): domain Bacteria; phylum Planctomycetota; class Planctomycetia; order Pirellulales; family Lacipirellulaceae; genus JAFGFZ01. The sequence goes on from JAFGFZ010000020.1 coordinate 300, forward strand.
GGTAGTTCAACCTGGGGTATTACGGCGATAATTGCCGTTTTTGGTTCTGTTCTCTTTAGCTGCCTGGAACTCTTTGTTGCGTTCCTGCAGGCGTATGTTTTTACGTTCCTTTCCGCACTCTTTATTGGGGCAGCCATTCATCACCATTGAGGTTGCTTGTTTCGAACCATATCCTTTGGCAACCGTTCCATTCGATCACCATCTTTTTCGACAACGTGGTATAAGGAGACTCAATTCGTGGTACACATGGTAAAGATGATGGGACTTGGCACAGTCATCCTGTTGCTGATGGTGGCGCCCGCTGCCGCCGCAGCCGAGTCGGGTGGCGTAACATTCTCAGGAGCCTTCGGAGCCGGCTTGGTTACCATTGGCGGGGCGTATGGCATTGGCCGGCTGGCTGGATTTGCGCTTGAGAGTATGGCCCGGCAACCCGAAGCCGCGGGGAATATCCAGGTGGCCATGATCATTGCAGCGGCTCTGATCGAAGGATTCACATTTTTCGCGCTCTATATCTGCATGACCCAGAATCCGTGGGCAAGCTAAAAGGCGACGGCGCGTTCCGATTGAGATTGAAATTGCATAGCGAGGTGTTACGGTGCTGGATCCGCGCAAGAGGAGTGTCTGGTTTGCCGTTATGGCGGTCCTGGGTTTGGCCGGCGTGGCGGCCACTCCCTCGGAAAGTCGGTCCCTGCCGATGGCAGAGGCCGTTGATGCAACCGATTCCAACTCCGCGACCAGTGGTCGTGGCGCGACCCCTGCCGATCCATCTTCGCAAGAAGGGAATCCGCACGGGCGCGGTGGGGAACACGAACAGGATCTTGGCCATGGCAATGCCAGTCAAGATCTCGAGAATGCGGCTGAGTTCAGGTCGGATTTAGCCATTTACACGTTCACTGTCTTTGTGCTTTTGTTATTGATCCTCGGCAAATTTGCCTGGCCGCCCATTTCCAAGGCCCTTGAAGAGCGTGAGCGGCATATTGCCGCCAACATCGCCGCGGCGGAGGCCAAGCTTGAGGAGGCGAAGGTTTTGTACGCACAGCACGAGGCCAAGCTGGCGGATACAGCGACCGAAGTGCGGGCCTTGCTGGAAGAGGCCCGGCGGAATGCCGAACGTACAAAAAGCCAGATCATCGCGGAAGCCAAGATGTCGGCTAAGATCGAGCACGACCGGGTCATGCGGGACATCGATCATGCCGTTGATGTGGCCAAGAGGGAACTTGCGGAACAAAGTACGGATCTGGTCATTCAGTTGGCGAGCAAGGTCGTGCAGGAAAAGCTCACGCCGGAACATCAGGCCCGCATTACCCGAGAGGCTTTGGCCAGGTTCACGCGCGTTGAACCTAGCCAGAACTAAGACCATGGATTATCGCTCCATCCATTCGACACGGTTCCACGGCTGAAAAGTGGCTAAGACAATCACCAATTCGAAGCAAACATCGGCGGATATCGTCCACAAGCAGGTTGCCCGTGTCTATGCCTTGGCACTTGTCGATGCAGCTGTTCTGGCGGGAATCGACGAAACGATTCTCAGTGAATTTGCGGAATTCGTCGATCATGTACTCGATCGACACGCGGAATTCGAGGCATTCCTTGGATCGGCTTTGATCTCTATTGACGAGAAAGCTTCCGTCTTGGATCGCATCCTTTCGAATCGGATATCACCACTTTTGCTCTCCTTCTTAAAAGTCGTTGGGCGGCACGATCGGTTCAACTGCCTCCGGACCATCCGGCACGAGGCAGTTCGGGAGTATCACCGGCGGCATGGGAAAATGGAGGTCGAACTTTGTGTTGCACTGGAGCCCTCGGACGCGTTGACATCCGAGATTTGCCAGATGCTATGCGGTGCGATTGGCGTCGAACCGATTCTTGATACGGTGATCGATCCGGCACTCCTTGGCGGTTTTACGTTGACCGTTGGAGACACGATTTACGATGGCTCGGTCCGAACACAGTTCCGCGGCACTCGCGAGTCCATCATTCAACAAACCATCCACATGATTCAAGCCCAACGTACGACAAGATGAAACTCAATAGCGACGAAATTGCCTCGATAATCCAGCGGGAGATTGAGCAATACGAATCACGGATCGACGTCCGCGAAGTCGGCCGCGTCCTGGAAGTGGGGGATGGAATTGCGCGAGTCTACGGTCTTTCAGGAGTCATGTCCCTGGAAATGGTCGAGTTCCAAGGCGGGGAGATCGGCTTGGCGTTTAATCTGGAAGAGACATCGGTTGGAGTCATCATCCTGGGTGAATATTTAAATATCAACGAGGGTGACGAAGTCCGCAGCACGGGCCAGCTTTTGAGCGTGCCTGTCGGCGACGTGATGCTCGGCCGCGTTGTCGATCCGCTGGGCAATCCACTGGATGGGAAGGGGCCCATTTCTACTAGCGAGCGTTTGCCAGTCGAGGTGATCGCTCCGGGGGTCGCGGAGCGGAAACCGGTCTGCGAACCGCTGCAAACCGGGATCAAGGCGATCGATTCGATGACCCCGATCGGCCGAGGCCAGCGGGAACTGATTATTGGGGACCGTAAAACGGGCAAAACAGCGATCTGTATCGACACGATCATCAACCAGAAGGATTCTGGCGTCAAATGCGTCTATGTTGCAATCGGGCAGAAGGAATCTACGGTCGCCGGTGTGATCGAGGTGTTGCGTCAATCGGGTGCGATGGACTACACAACCGTCGTTATTGCCGGTGCGAGTGCAGCAGCCCCGCTGCAGTATGTCGCGCCGTATGCTGGTACCGCGATGGCCGAATATTTCATGAAACGAGGCGAACATGCCCTCATTGTCTATGACGACCTGTCCAAACAGGCCGTTGCCTACCGGCAGCTTTCACTCCTCATGCGGCGTCCACCGGGCCGTGAGGCCTTTCCTGGTGACGTCTTCTATTGCCATAGCCGGCTGCTCGAACGGTCATCCAAATTGAACGACGAATTGGGGGGTGGTTCGCTCACATCGTTGCCAATTGTTGAGACGCTCGAAGGTGAAGTCTCCGCGTATATCCCGACGAATGTGATCTCCATTACCGATGGCCAGATCTACTTGCAGCCGGATCTGTTTTTTGCTGGTGTCAAGCCGGCAATAAATGCCGGGATCTCTGTTTCCCGCGTGGGTGGTGCGGCGCAGATCAAGGCGATGAAAAAGGTCGCGGGCGGTCTCCGGCTCGATCTGGCCGCTTTCCGCGAGTTGGAAGCGTTCGCCCAGCTTGGAACCGACCTCGATGCCGCAACCCAGAGACGTCTCGACCGCGGCTACCGGATGGTTGAGATACTCAAGCAAGGCCAATATGAACCAATGAATGTCGCCGATCAGGTGCTGATTATCTATGCAGGCACCAGGGGGCATCTGGATGATGTGCCTGTCAACCAAGTTCGATTATGGGAAAAGCAATTTTTGACATTCATGCAGGACCAGAAATCTGAAATTCGAAATAAGTTGATTGAGAAACAGGACGTGGACGATTCACTCATTCATCAGATGGAAACGGCCATCGCTGAGTTCAAAATTCAATTCAAGAAGGATCGAGGGGAAACCGGTCCGATATTGGATAAGGGCGCGACGGCCAGGGTTTGAAATACCATTGCCACTGGGAATCGCAACATGTTGTTTATGTTCTCTTGCCGATTAATTCCAAGCCTGTTCCAAAATCAACTCCCCTCGCACTGCTTGCGGGGAGAAGGATTGGGAGTGAGGAATTTTCGGATTGGTTCTAATTGGAATTCCTTTCAATGCCGAATCCACGTGTTTTAGATAAACGTCGCAATTCGATTCGCAATATCCGGAAGATCACGCGGACCATGGAATTGATTGCGACTGCGCGGTTCAAAAAGGCGATGGACCGGGCCGCGTCCGCGGCCGCATACACGGATCGGATAACACAACTCGTCGCCGACATGGCACGTGCTGGATTGGAAGTGAGCCACCCATTGCTCGAACCACGCGTTGAAACCAAGAGTGCCCTCTTGTTGGTCCTGACGGCCAACCGCGGATTATGTGGCGGTTTCAATGGAAACCTCCAGCGAGCCGGGATAAGCCAATGGGAAGAGCTCAACCGTTGTGTGCCCAAATGCCAGCTGGAAATTTCCGGCAAACGAGGAATTGGTGCATTTAAATTCCGCGGTATCCAACCCGACGTCACGTTCACTCATTTCGAGGATAAGCCAGCATTCAACGAAGTGGATGTCTTGGCGAATCGGTATCTCGACAATTACGCCACTGGCGCCATGGACCGGCTTGATATCGTCTACATGAAATTTCAGA
>JAFGFZ010000149.1 GCA_016930815.1 Pirellulales bacterium
AATGAACAAACTAGCAGAATCCCTACGCTGTTTTGTGAACGAGAATTTCCTTTTCGGCGTCGATGTGGAATATTTCGATGACGATTCATTCCTCGAAAACGGGATCATTGATTCGACCGGTGTCCTGGAATTGATTGGCCATCTGGAAAGCACCTATGGGATCGTGATAAGCGATGACGATCTTATCCCTGAGAACCTGGATTCCATTTCCGGTCTGGTCCGTTTTGTCGAAAGGAAATCCAAAATCGGGGCTGCAACAGCCGAGGAGCTGTATCACGGAGTCAACCCATGATCACTGCCTTCAATGCCACATTTTCAATGGCGGATCTTGGAATCGATCCGTACAACACTACAAACAAAATTGTCAATGCGATCCGCGACCAGGTCCTGCGTCAACTCCGTCGCAAGGGCGTTGTCCTTGGATTGTCAGGTGGTATTGATAGTAGTGTAACAGCAGCGCTGTGCGTGCGTGCTTTAGGATCGGATCGTGTGCTGGGATTGTTCATGCCTGAACGGGATTCAGCGGATGAGAGTCTTTCCTTGGGGCGGCTCTTGGCAAAAACACTCGGCATGGATACCGTCCTGGAAAATATTTCCGATACCTTGGCTGGTACGGGCTGTTATCGAAGGCGTGATCAAGCGATCCGTTCGATATTCCCAGAATACAATCCTGAATGCAAATGGAAGATCGCGCTCCCCAGCCTGTTTGGTGAAACTCCATATCGAGTCTTCTCGGCGGTTCTCCAGACTGCCGATGGTTCGATCCGGCGCAAGCGGATGCCGCTGGAGGTGTATCAGGAAATTGTCGCGGCGACCAATTTTAAACAACGTGTCCGCAAAATGATGGAATATTATCATGCTGACCGGCTCCGCTATGCCGTGGCCGGGACACCGAATTTACTTGAATATGATCAGGGATTTTTTGTGAAGTTGGGCGATGGTGCCGCGGATCTGAAGCCGATCTCCCATCTCTACAAGACGCAAGTTTACCAGTTGGCGGAACATCTTGGTATTCCCGTGTCAATCCGCAGGCGAGCTCCAACGACTGATACGTATTCACTCGAACAAACCCAGGAAGAATTCTTCTTCTCGTTACCTTACGATCAGATGGATGCTTGTTTGTATGGGAAAAATCATCAAATTCCGTGTGGAGTTACTGCCGCAGTGATTGAAAGAACACCAGAACAGGTGGAAAGGGTTTACCGTGACATCGACGCGAAGCGTCAAGCCGCGATCTATCTGCACAAAAGACCATTGCGTTTGGAATGATCTGAAGGAGTTAACTGATATGCGCGCTACATTGGTCCATCATTTTCTCGAACAGGCAGCACAGGCGCACCCGGAATCCATTCTCGTTATTGATGGAGAAACACGGGCAAGTTACAAAGAAGTGGATTCCGAGGCCAACCGTGTCGCGCATGCCTTACTTGAGCAAGGAATCAAAACTGGCGACCGAGTTGGACTTCTGGCTTCGAATTCGCGTTTTTATATTGAATCCTACTATGGGATTCTGAAAGCAGGCGCGATTGTCGTTGCCCTCAATGCGGCCGCTGATTGGCGAACCCATTGCGAATTCCTCGAGCATAGCCAGGCACGCGGTCTGATTTGCGGGGCACGGATGGGGCGCCGAGTGGTTGGGATTGAACAACTCAGCCACCTCGAATTCATTCTAGGGACCACGGCGGACTGGCCAGACAAATTTTCCAGAAGGACTTGTTGCCGGTTCCTGGATTCTGACGGATATCTGGCGGCGAAGGAAAATCACCGGCCGCATGTCTCATTGTCGAAAAACGATCGGGCGGCGATCGTCTATACCTCGGGAAGCACGGGCCGGCCAAAGGGAGTGACACTGCAGCACCGGAATCTCGTGGCCAATACCTGCTCGATCGTGGAGTACCTCAAACTAACTGCGGCCGACCGAGTCCTTGTCGTCTTGCCGTTTCATTATGTTTATGGAAAGTCGTTGCTGAACACGCATGTGGCGGTCGGCGGATCCGTGGTGATTGAGAACCGCTTTCTTTTTCTACAGCAAGCATTGGATACCCTGGAACAAACTGCGGCGACCGGACTGGCGGGCGTTCCATCCACATTTGCCATTCTACTCAACCGCTCCAACTTCTGTTCACGCATCTTCCCGCATCTCCGCTATCTCACGCAGGCAGGCGGGGCGATGGCCCCTGACTTGCAACGGCGATTGATTGAATGCCTTCCTGGAAAACAAATATTCATCATGTATGGTGCTACCGAGGCATCGGCCCGACTCGCGTATCTCAATCCGGCCGATTTACCCAGGAAAATTGGGAGTATCGGGAAAGCCATTCCAAATGTTGAAATCCGAGTGCTCCGGGAGGATGGTACGGAAGCGGGCGTCGATGAAGTCGGTGAATTGGTCGCCCGGGGGGAGAATATCATGGAAGGTTATTGGAACAACCCGGAGGAAACGGCGGCCGTACTGTCGCCGTTGGGCTACCATACGGGTGACCTGGGTAGGCGGGACAAGGAGGGTTTTCTCTATGTCGTTGGCCGGAATCGAGAAATGATCAAGTCGGGTGCCCATCGAATTTCACCCAAGGAAATCGAAGAGGTTTTGGCCGAACATCCCCAAGTCCATGAAGCGGCAGTGATTGGAGTCCCGGATGAGATTCTTGGGGAAGCCATTTGGGCGTTTATTTCACCGCGGCTGAATGAAATGCCAAATGCCGAGGATCTTCTCCATTGGTGCAAGAAAAGATTGCCGTCCTACAAGGTGCCTGGAACCTTGCAGGTGCTCCGCGAGCTTCAAAGGAACGCTTCGGGCAAGATTGATAAACTTCTCCTGGTTCGAGAATACTCGCGAGGCCGTGTTAGCCATCTTATAGGGCAAAATATGTTGTCTTCCATTCAAGAATGCACGATTCCAACTGACCAAACAGCATCCGGTTTTACCCCCGGTCTTTTTGGTTAATGTACCTAAGTTATTAGCTGCATTCATCTTACGTTTGCCAACAATTTTCCATCATGCCGTTTGCCAAGATCCTTGCCCCAATGGCGAATTGCCTAATGGAAACAAATTGGGCACGGTCGGCGTGCCTGGTAGCAAGGCTGGATATCTTTAGCATACTTTCTTTTATTGGAGGCATGACCATGATCAAGAAACTGCTCCTTGTGACAGCGGGGGTCGCGTTACTGGCGGTCATTCTGTTTGGCCGGAATGCAGCAAGCTATGTCTCGACGTCCTACGATCGGGTAACAGAAACGGTCCGGAACAGCGTGCCAGTTGAGTTCCAGATCGACCGGGCGAGAAACATGGTGAATAAGCTGGATGATGAAATCAAACGATGTAGCAAAGTCGTCGCGAAAGAGGAGGTCGAGCTGGAAATGCTCAATAAGCGGATCCAGACCGCGGAAGAACGGAATGAGAAGGACAAAACAAATGTCCTTCGATTGCAAGCTGATTTGAGCAGTAACCAGGATGTTTATCATTATGCTGGACAGACCTATACGGAATCCGAGGTAAAACAGGACCTAAGCCGCCGTTTTGAGCGGTTCAAGACCGCCTCGGCAACCCTTCGGAGTCTCTGCGAGATGCGCGATGCAAGGCAACGGAATCTCGATGCCGCATCCAAAAAGGTCCGGGCGATCATCGCAACGCAGCGGCAGCTCCAAGTCGAAATCGAAAACCTTGAGGCGAAGCGGAAGCTTGTCGAAGTTGCGCAGGCATCGAGTGATTTTATTTTCGACGATAGCAAGCTCGCCCGAGCGAAGGAGCTGATCGGGCAAATTCGGACCGACCTTGAAGTGACGGCCAAATTGGCGAATGCGGAATTGAATTTCCACGATGAAATACCCCTCGACGAACCGACGGCGGAAGATATTGAGCAGCAGGTTGCTGAATACTTTGAATTGTCCGGACCCAAGGATGCGGAATTTGCCAAGGCAAGCTACAACAAAGGCAAGGAGTAATTCGCAAGCACTCTTCCCCCAGTAAGGCATGATGCCATTACTGGGGGAACCGTAGAGGGTGCGGATTACGGACTCGATTGGCATGCCGCCGGCTGGAATCTTGTTATACTGAAGTAGTATCTCGGATATTATGCCTCACGTTTCATCATGATTCATTTCGTCCTTCGTCCCTCTCAAAACCATGTTCCCTTCTTGGCGATTGAAACTACGGGAAGCCAAAGTAGCCTTCGAGCAAGGGCGGCTCGATGATGCGGAGGCCCTTTTACGCGAGGAGCACTTGGATGACTTCCTGCCGGGCAAGAAGCTTTCGGCCAAACTTGCGTTGCGTATTATCGATAGGGCACGTGAGCGAGTGATGGCGGGTCAGACGGCAGCTGGATGGGGTGATCTGGTGAAGGCATCACAACTTGGTGGCGCCCAGCAGGCAATCGATCACCTGCGTGGCGAGCTGATGAATCGTGGGATTGGCGAAGCCGTTGGATACATGCTGGCAGGTGATCCACACGCGGCCGTCACCCGCCTCGCCCGGCTCGAACACCATCAGCCACTCTCGGCGGAAGGCCGCCGTTTGAAGGATATTGCCGAGCAGGCCGATCGGTCCAAACAACTCGCCGATCGGGGGCATTTTGCCGAGGCAGTGGAACAACTCGATATGGCTATCGCGCTGGCTGGTGCCGGTGATACACTGGAGTTGAAGAAGGCACTTGGGAAACGGCGAGATGAAATACTGCCTCATATCGATCGGATCCGCGATTTGAGTGATCGGCTCTACCAGGCAGTCGAAGCGACACACTGGCAGGAGGTGCTGCAAATGGCAGAAGCGATTCTCATCATTGCCCCCAAGTGTACCACGGCACAGGGAGCCAGACGGCGGGCATGGCGGGCCATTGGGATGGACGTGACGCAGGTGCATTCGCGGCGGCCGGAGACGTACGGTCACCCTGCCTCAAACCGCTGCCAGCGGGGGCAGTTTTCCACACGACCGGGTGCGTCGGATGCCAAAGGGGATACGGTGACTGAACACCAATGTGGCGAACGATTCCTGCTATGGATCGATGCCGTTGGTGGTTTCTTGGTCTGCATGGGCGAAGAAATCTTCTTGGGCCAGCCATCGTCGCGAACGGCCATTGATCTGCCGATTCTGGCGGATCTGTCTCGGCACCATGCCACCATCCGCCGTGATGGCGGATCGTATGTCTTTGAACCAAGGTATGCTTCCCGGATCGATGAACGTTCCGTCAACGATCCGGTAATCCTTGCCGATGGACAGGTCATCACACTTGGTGGTACGGTGCGCATGCGATTTCGCAAGCCGCATGTATTGAGCGCGACAGCCCGGTTAAGCATGGAAACACATCACAAAACGCAACCATCGGCCGATGGCGTCATTTTACTCGCCGATAGTTGTGTCCTGGGCCCGAAATCACATAGCCATATTTCGTGCCGGGATTGGAAGCAAGATGTTGTCCTGTATCGCCAGGATGACAGACTGTTTTGCCGTGCGTCCGGACCTTTCCAAATCGATGGTGTCGATGTCGAGGGTGGGGGCCAGATAGGACCCGGATCGCGTGTGGAAGGGGCAGAATTCTCGTTTTCCCTGGAGGCAATTAAATAAATTGATAATCGTTGTTCCTTGCCGGAACATGGATCCTCTGGATGGATAGGTCGATTAGCTGAAAGCTACGCTAGAAAGAGAGAAAACTTGGTGCCATGGAAATTCATGCGCCACAATCTGAACCATCTGAAGCGCAACGGGCCGTGACAATGAAGTTCACGTATCCCAGCGGTTCTAAGCCACTCGAAGGATACACCATCAAACGAGGTGTCGGCCGAGGCGGATTCGGTGAAGTCTACTTCGGAACGAGCGACGCCGGGAAAGAAGTTGCGCTGAAATTAATCCGACGGAATCTGGATGTCGAGCTGCGCGGAGTTCGGCAGTGCCTGAATCTCAAGCATCCAAATTTGGTTGCTCTGTATGATATCAAATCCGACGAGGTGGACGACCGCTGGGTCGTCATGGAATACGTCTCCGGGGAATCGCTCGAGGATGCGATTGACCGGAATCCGAACGGGATGCCAGTCCCGGAAGCTCTCCAATGGATCCATGGCATCTGTGCGGGTGTAGCCTATCTGCACGACCACGGGATCGTGCATCGGGACCTCAAGCCGGGCAACATCTTTTGCGATGAGGGTGTTGTCAAGGTGGGTGACTATGGGCTCGCAAAATTTATTTCTTGCAGCCGGCGAAGCGGTCAAACCGAAAGCGTCGGCACGGTTCACTACATGGCCCCGGAAATTGCCAATGGACGCTATGGGCGCGAGATCGATACCTACGCCCTCGGCATCATCCTCTACGAAACACTGACAGGAAAGGTACCTTTTGAGGGCGAAAGTGTTGGTGAGGTGTTGATGAAGCACCTGACTGCCGAACCGGATCTGAGTGAACTGGAGGAACCGTATCGCACGATTGTCCAGAAGGCCCTCGCGAAGGATCCCGATTGCCGGCTCGACAGTGTCGCCGAATTGGCCGCCATGCTGCCTCCAGCACCGGATGGAGCCGGTTATGTCTGCCGCTCCACCCCACCGATGGCAGCCCATGATCGGCCGGGATCCGCCAGTCCCAACGGTGCCGGGCCCGCCCGACATGGGGGGGATTTGCCTCCCAAGGTCGAAGTCGCCGAAGTGGTCGATGCCGAGGAGCCCATTCTGGCGGGAATCCGGAACGGCTGGAATTATCTCGAACAGAGTTGGCGGGAAGCGGATATGCACCCCACCTTGCGGATCTTTTTGATCGTTGTCGCCGTGATCGCTCTTGTATTCACCGCGCAATTTTGGATTACCGGGCTGTTTGTTGCCTTTATTGTCTATGGAATCTATTGGTTGTTCAGGGCAATCGTTGTCAAACCGAAAAAGGTGCGCTATCGCGTCCGCACGCAGAAACCGGTGGTTGAACAGAATGTGACTCCTGCGGCGAAACTTGCAACGATCGAGCAAGGACCTCCTGTCAAGGCGGCGGAACCAGCGCCCATTGCGCCAGCCGCTCGGCGGCAACGCCGCCACCATGCTCAGAACCTCCGCCAGCATCTGGCCGACCTTGTTGCCAAAAAGCCATTTCGTATCCGATTCATGGAATTGGTCGGTTCGATGTTGGTTTCGGGACTGGTCGCCATGACCATGTCGCTCGTTCTTTTGGTCCTTACCAGTGGCGGCCAATTCACGCCCGGTCCGGTGATTTGGTTTTCGGTCGTCGGCATGCTTGGCGCTTGGGCAATCATCATTCCGTCCAAATTTGCAGAAGGGAAGGTCGAAGATCAGGCGTCCATGCGGTTTATCATGCTGATCATGGGGCTCTTGGTTGGCGGGGCGGCTGCCGGATTATACAACGTCATGGCCGTCCAATTACCCATGGAGGGAGAGCTGACACAGTATCCACCCTTCTTCGGGCAGACCATTGCATCCCCCTCAAAAATCCCGCTGGTAGCGTTTGTTGGATATTTTGGATTCCTGTATGTGATCCTGCGTTGGTGGATACAGGCGAGCTGGATCCGGAATGCGCGGTTGAGCCTGTGGACCGTGGGATGCTGCGTCTTCTGGGCGTGGCTGCTGCACTTGTTCTGGTGGTTCCCGCAGCCGGCTGGAATGATGATCGCCGCGGTCATTGCCGTAACCGTTCAATTCTCCAGCCCGTGGCTGCCAATGAGTCAGCGCCGCCGAGAATTGTAGCGCGACGCTCCGCGTGGAGAGAATGAAAAGATGCGTCAAAAATCATTGTGCTAAAGGTCATTATGATGGTTGCTACCTGGATCGCACTACTCGCCTTATTCACCCTGATCGTCCTCCCATTGATGGGATTGATTGTCCTTTGTATTAACAAAAGGACGCGAGTTGTTGGACTCGTGTTGCTGGGATTGTCCGGATGTCTGTGCTTGGCTGGGGTGGCGGTCTTTTGGTTCGTAGCGGTTCCAAGGCGCTTCGAATCGAACTATTCTCATTCGAACTATTCTCATCCGATTCCCATGCACGTGAATGGAATGCCCCCAACCGTGGCCCTGCCTCAGCACGGTTTCCAGACGTATATGGAGCTAGATTCTCAAAGTGGCGGGATCGATTCCGATGGGATCACGCTGGATGATGGGGCACATGCCGATGCGCGGCCGGCCGATTCGGAACAGGCCACACTCGAGTCCACGGCATCGGCAGACGTCCCGGACTCAGCAGAAGCAGAGAAAGAGTCGGGGCTGGCTCCGGAACCGGGCGAGCCACCCGCAGCTTCCACCGTGATTGCGGCCACGGCGGATACAGGCCCGAATCCGGAACCAGCTGTCTCGGATCTTACGTCCCCCGGCCCGACGAAGGCGCCACCTCCGTGGCTTGACCAGGCCAGCGGCTGGACGAATGGAAACTATCACATGGTCCTGGTTTCCGATCCGTGCCTTTCTGTTGAAGAATGCGAACGGCAACTCAATGAAAAACTTCTGCAAGTGACGGGGCAGTTTATCTATGACCAGTTTTGTCAGCAATTCGCTTATTATCCCGAGGAATGGTATATACGCGGATTGATTCGCGGCATGCGATTAACACCGAGCTACATCCGGGAGAAGATCGCAAGGCAGTCCTATGTCGAAAACCATTATTCAGAAAGCCTTGGCCGGGAGATGAAGCGGGTGCATCTGTTAGTCGAATTCGACAAGGACGCGCGGGAGAGCCTCCAGAACAAGTGGCGGGAATATGAATCGCAGCGGGAAGCCCGTGAGGCGGCAGAGATCCAGATCATCGTCTGTGCCATTGTCCTGGCCCTCCTGGCTTTCTTGGGACTGATTTATGGTTTTCTGAAGTTTGATACGGCAACCAAGGGCTATTACACGAAACGGGTGCTCATTGGCGGGATTGTCGCCGCTATATTGATAGCGCTTCTCATTGCCATTGGCTCAAGCGTATAATCTTGCGGTGGCCACGAATTGTCGCGATAATATGGTCGATGTCCAGCTCCGATGTCCTGTTGATCGAGCAGATCCGTCGCGGCAAACCTGACGCGTGGAACCAGCTCATTGCGCAATATGAAGGGCGGCTTCTATCCTTTGTTGAAAGCCGTCTCCGCCGCCGCGCGGCGAGCGAGGATGTGGTTCAGGAGACATTCATCGGCTTTCTTACGAGCCTGCCAAACTTCGATGCCTCGCGACCTCTGGAGAGCTACCTCTTCTCGATCGCGGCCCACAAATTGACCGACTACCTGCGGCGTGAAGGGCGGCGGCCCACGATCCCACTCTCAACAAGCCATAAGCCCGACGCCGAATGGGATGTAGCTGGTCCAGCCCGGAAGGCCAGTAGCTTGATGCGAAGCCATGAGCGGCGCGGGATCGAGGAAGATGCCATCGCGGAATGTATTGCCGTCCAAATCGATAAGTGGCGGGCACAAGGGGATTGGCAGAAAATCAAGTGCATGGAGATGCTGTTCGCCCGTGGCGCAGCGAATAAAGAAGTTGCATCCGAATTGGACCTCACGGAACAACAGGTTGCCAATTTTAAATTCGATTTCCTCGCCCGAATGCGAAAAGAGATCCTTAAACAAAGGCTGTCGCCGGATGTTTTTCCCCAGTTGTACGAGGAAGAATAGTTCGTATCAAACGACGAAATCAGAATAACGATTCTTGGATCTGCCATATGACGCGGAACATTACCACGACAGACCTTGAAGCCTTTCTGGATGAATCGCTACCCGTCGCGCGGATGGCGGCGATCGAGGAAGCCTTGCGCCGTGACAAGGCGCTTGGAGAACGGCTCGCGCATGTCATCGGCCGCCGGGATGCCGGGCTGCATTCCCTGGGGGCTATTTGGAGGCGTCACCGACTGAGTTGCCCTACCCGGGAGGACCTGGGTCGATATCTACTGGATGTGCTTCCGCCAGGTGCGAAGGATTACATCACATTTCATCTGGAAACCATTGGCTGCCGTTACTGCTTGGCCAATGTCGAGGACCTCCGTGCGCTCCAGGAAGCTGCCGATACGGAGCAAGTGGAAAACCGTCGGCGCCGCTATTTTCAATCGAGCGCCGGGTATTTATCGGGAAAAAAATAAGGTTTCTGTCCATTTAGAATTTGAACGGAAACAGAGAGCTCTTCCCCCGTTTCCTCTGCTAGCTCCTGTTGAAAAAAGGGCAGATCCATGCGTGGGTACAGGTTCTTGTGGTCGGCAGCAGATCCGGATAATGTCGCGTTCGGAAGTCGTCATGTGGATACTCGAATCGGTCGGAAACGTGAGAATTCGAGAAATGAAGCCAGGATATGGCCCGCGTTGCGAGGGGATTCCAGAGGCTCGTGGCGTGGCGAGGTTCTGACATTTCGATATACATCCCGCAGCTGTCGCCCGCAGGCATCCAGCGAGTAACTGTGGCGGACGGCCGTGGCATTCCGGCCGATGGCATCTCTCGTCGCGTCGTTCAATGGACTCAACGCCCACTCGAACCAAGGATTCAGGTCGCGGAGTCGCCGCCGGTCCGACGGCGTGTCGTGCGCGCGGCCGATCACCCGCATTTGGCGCGTGGAATCGAGCCAGGCGAAATCGACCGTGTCGCCAGCGAGCAGTCCCTCGATTTGGCCGGTCAACAGGGCAGGCGATGGCACCGAGCATCCGAAAGACCGGAGGCAGTCGGCATACAAATCTTCCAGCAGATCCTGGAACTCACGGCGGTCGATCCAATCGAGCGGCACTCGCAACTCGGGGTGCAGGCCAGCGAATCGCAAGCCCGCCGCCACAAAGTCCTGAGTGATTTCCGGCAGGTCGCGGCCCACCAGAGCCCGCCCTGCCAGCCAAGGTTCCAAGAAGACCATCCCGAATCCCTCGGTGACACTGGTGGTAAGAATCAGATCCGCCGCCGCCATGAGATCGCTCAACCGCATTCCAGGTGAAGTTCCTAATTCGAAGTGGCACGGCAACCCCAGTTCCGCCGCCAGTTGTTTCCACCGGAGGTAAGCCGGCTTCTCCGATGGATTGAGCGGTGCCAAGGTGCATCCGAAGTACGATTTCAAGTTGGTCACCGCCGACCAAAGGAGCATCTCACCCAAATTCTTACGGCGGATACCACGCACCGGGTAGAGCACGAACAATCGGTCCACGGGCACGCCACGCACTTCCGCAAGATGGAGGCGGGCCGCGGCCGCGGATATTGGTTGGTTGGTTTCGGGGACGGGATTGGGCAATAAGTGCAGTTGCGATGCTGGCACGCCGGACTCCAGCAACACGGACCAGTCGCGCCGGTTCAGTGTGGCGTAATGAATGTGCTTTGCCTGTGGATAGAGCACGGCGCCCAGATCGCCCGCGCCTTCAGGCGCCATCCATGGTAACGCCGCCAACATGCGGGCGTAACCAGAGGGTCGATAGTCCTCGGCAAAGTCATGGATCTGCAGGAGCAAACGAAAACCGTCCTGTGCTAGAAGTCTGAGCGCACCGGGTAGCGAGAGATTCTTGCCCAGTGAATGATTGTGTACGTGCAGGATCGTATCATCCGGCGCGAATCCACACTGATGTAAACCCTCGCGAACTTGACGCGCAAGTTCCTGGGGCGGTGCTGCGTGTTCGCTTTCGTAGTCGATGGCCGGGATGTCGATTAGTCTTAAACGGATCGGCGCCAACTGCTCCGATATCTCCTGAGGCCAATCGGCGCGGCGACCGCTGGACACGATGGCGATCCGCCAAGGGGCCTCCATCCGAATCGCGGTGGACAGTGCGCGCAACTGGTTGATGATGACTTGCGTCACCCCACCGCGATTGAGATGGTAGTGCAGAATTGCGAGATTCATGCCAACCTCGGTCATCCGAGTCAGAGGCAGGGACCAGACATGCGGCGTTTCGCTTCTATGATGAATCACACACCCCAGCCATGCAACCGGCATTCCGATGGATCGCAAACAAACGCTCCGTCTCCTCCTCAAGTTGGCTTTGTCCTCTGGCCCGCATATTCCGGCTGCTGTTGCACGGTTTCGATGGCCGCAAGCATGTTTTCCAACGGAACGTCTCCCTCGACATCGTGGGCGGGCGCGACGATCAGGCCGCCATTGCGTCCAAGTTCCAGCATTTGAATGCTTATAAGAGCTTTCCTTTCCCGTAATTGACACCGGGCTTGGCTTGCGTGGTTTCATTTGGGTATCATGTGCCTTCTCTTTCCGTGCAGGAATTTCAGGTGCGGGAGGCGATTTCGATGTCATCTTCAAACGCATTGCCATCATCATCGCAGCAGTCGGAGGCGGACCGTTATGGCTCGAGCCGCTGTGAAAACGGATGATGCACGCGGTGCAGTCAAAGGAACTGTGCGATGGAACAATCCAAGGCGGGCTTCATTCAACAAATCAGGTCACTTCCGCGCACGTTTTACGTTGCGAACACGATGGAGATCTTCGAGCGTATGGCGTGGTATGGCATGTTCACGCCGCTGGCACTCTACCTGACTGATCATCGGGCACGAGGCGGGCTGGGACTGAAAGAGGAGGATGCCGGGACCATTATCGGTATCGTCACTTTCGCCCTGTATCTGATGCCGGTGATCACCGGCGCCCTGGGCGACCGTTTCGGTTACAAGAAGATGTTCTTGCTGGCGTATGCAATCCTGACACCTTGTTACTATCTACTCGGCACCTTCACCACCTATGGCGGATTCCTGGTCGGCTTCATGTTTGTCGCTGTCGGTGCCGCGATTTTCAAGCCGGTCGTGGTGGGAACTGTCGCCCGTGTCACGAACGAGCAGACTTCGCAACTTGGCTTTGGCATTTTTTACATGATGGTCAACGTGGGCGGATTCCTGGGTCCGGCCATTTCGGGTTATCTCCGTAGCCCCGATCCAGTGACGGGCGTCTCCCACTGGAACAGGCTCTTTCTCTGCTCCTCGATTTTCATTGCGGTGAATTTCGTTTGGGTCATCCTCTTCTACAAGGAGCCGACGACCGAATCCGTGTCCGCCACGAAACGAACTGTTGGCAGGGTACTGCGCGATGCGATGGAAGTGCTGGGTAACGTCCGTTTCTTCATCTGCGTCTTCGGGATGTTGATCGTGTTCTTCGCTGCGGGCAAGGGCTGGATGGCGTGGAAGTACGCGGGTATGTCGGCCGCAGGCTGGCTGCTTGGCAATCTGATCCTCGACATGGTGTTCCGCCGCAGCAATCCGCCGCTGGGCCGCCTGGATGTTCGCCCATGGTTGCTCAAACCCATGCACGTCAGCAACTGGCGGTTCGCCGTTTATCTGCTGATCCTGTCGGGATTCTGGACGGCATTCAACCAGATTCTCGGCGGCGTGCCGTTGGTGAGCTACATCCGGGACTTTGTCCAGACCAAGCCTCTGCTGGACTTCCTGGCCATGGTTCTGGGTGGACTGGGCCTGTCGGGCTGGTCGCAAGGCATCACCGACTATGTGGCGGCCGGTGGGCAATTCAATCCCGAGTGGATTTCGAACCTCGACCCCTTGTTTATTGTCATTTGTCAGATCGCGGTCTCGTTGATGGTGGCGAAGATGGGCCGATTCCCTGGCATGATTGCGGGCATCGTTGTCGCTGGCATTGGCATCGCGCTCCCGGCTCTCAGTGGCGGTGGTGCGGTTGGAATTCTCCATGCCTCGGGGTGGCTTGTGGTGCTGGCGGTGCTGATCTTTGCCATCGGTGAGATGATGGCCAGTCCCACGAGTCAGGAGTACATCGGCAGCATTGCACCCAAGGACAAAGTGGCGCTCTACATGGGCTATTACTTCATTGCCGTAGCCCTGGGCAACTTGTTCGGCAACGTTCTCGGCGGCATCGTGTATGGGAAACTGGCCCGCGACCTCGGCCGGCCAGACCTCATGTGGCTCGTCTTCGGCGGCATGACCTTCGTGACCGCAGTCGCTCTGGCGTTGTACAACCGGTACGCGGTTCCCAAAACGGCCATGACGTCGTCGACGGTTTAGACCGCATATTTCAGTGTGCCGTAAAGGGCTTGTCATTTCGAGTGAGTGCAAAACCCACCCGGTAACTGGTCGCACCAACCGGAAGCACAAGGCTCGATAGAACACTCATCATGATGCCACGACGCATGGCCCCTGAATCGCTCTTGCTCGTCCGGGATGCATTCCATGCTATCGTTTCCGGGCGGACTAGCCGTTTGCTACGATTGTTGGCCGCTTCCACTTCGGGATGCAAGGCAAATACAAACAATTTCTCGACATGGCGGTATTAGGCCCATCGCGCACGGCGGGTTGTGTTTGAAAAAAGTGATTCTTTTATGATAATCCTTGATGCCGAACCGTGGATAGATTATCATCAAAGATTAGGTATTTTGAGTTTATTGTCAGACAGTATTTTAACTTCGATCACTCTCTGGAATATCGGGAGCTTGTTGCTACTGTGTGTCTTACTACTGCTTAATGGAGAAAGCAAGCATGTCAACCATTTGTACTCGCACCATGGCCATGTTGATACTTGGTATTCTTGTATCACTGATCGGATCACAAGTTCCGGCAGTCACTATTTCCACTGACTTTTCCAACACCACGACCGGCGAGTTTCCCAGCGATTGGACGAATATAGATTCGATGGGTACTTGGGTAGTTGACGAAAGTGACGAGCTTATTCTTACCAGTGCTTCCGACGATTCAACGGTCGTCTGGGATACTCCGGGGACACTCACTGATTTCACCGTGTCCGCAACATTCCATAATGGATCGGGCCGCGCCGGGATTGTCGGGCGGTCTCAGGACGCAGACAATTACTATGTTCTGCGTATAGCGGGTACCACCTATTTGGATTTGTATTGGAACACGAGTAGCGGTTATGGCCGGATTGCACATGTTGCCTTGGATCCAGATTATGTTTACGACGATATGTGCACGATGTCGATGACATTCGACGGCTCGGATATCAGTGGCGAAGTTCGCAATTCGTCCGACGTCATCATGGGCGAGTTTGCCATATCAGATACACACATCGCCTCTGGGAAGGTTGGTTTGCGTGCCAACAGTACGACTTTTGGATGTTCAGAGTTTCGGGTCGACTTCGTACCCGAGCCGAGCACCGTTGCCTTGTTGATTTCGGCATTAGCCGGTCTGTTGATCGCACGAAGCAAGCGGTGAGGCTTGTGAAATCACAGTGCTTGATTGTGTTCTTCGGCAGTTTGCTTCTCGCGTACCTCGCGATGCCGGCTGGTAGTCGGGGCGGGGAGACCGTGCCTGCCGACGTTGTGGTTTACACGGCAACAGCTGGTGGCGCGACGGCAAGTATAGCGGCCGCGAAGCAAGGCAGCGCAGTCATTCTCATCGAACCGGGGAAGCATGTAGGCGGTATGCTTTCGGGAGGCCTGGGACAATCGGATGTTCGCGGCCAGAGGGACCTCATCGGCGGGCTGGCCAGGGACGTCTATCAGCGGATGGCCGCCCATTATGGCAGAAGCGATCCAAGCAAAGCCTTCAACTTCGAGCCCCACGTCGCGGAAGAGACCCTCAAGACCATGCTCCGCGAGGCGGGAGTTGTGGTGGTCTATGGAGAACAACTTGAATCGGTAGCCAAACAAAAGAATCGCATCATTTCCCTGAAGACTCGATCCGGAAACACTTACACCGCAAAAGTCTTCATCGACGCGGGATACGAAGGCGACCTGATGGCCGCCGCTGGTGTCGACTACACCATCGGACGTGAGGGGCGAGAGAAATACAAGGAGTGGCTCGCCGGGCGAATGGAACTGTTGCCCGGCCAACATCAGTTCCTCTTCCCTGTTTCTCCATGGAAGAATGGGCGTTTTTTGCCCTTAGTGACACCCCAGGATCAACTGGTCGCCACCGGTGAAGGCGACGGCAAATTCCAGGCGTATTGCTTCCGGCTCTGTTTAACCAACCGGCCCGAAAACCAAATTCCGATTGAACGGCCCGATCGCTACGATCCCGGCGATTATGAGATGTTGCGTCGCTATTTTCATGTGGGTGGAGACCAAGTGCGTTACCCGCTTCACATGCCGAAGGTACCGAACGATAAGTGCGACCTAAACAGCACCGGCCCCATCTCGACGAATCTCCTCGGCGCTGCGTGGGAATACCCGGAAGCCAATTATCTGCGGCGCCAGGAAATCTGGCAAACACATCTGCGATGGGCACATGGGCTCTTATGGTTCCTGCAAAACGATCCCAGTGTTCCCGAGCGATACCGTGAATCGGCACGCCGTTGGGGCTTATGCAAGGATGAATTCCAGGATACCGGCGGGTGGCCTCATCAGTTGTATATCCGCGAAGGTCGCCGCATGCTCGGTGAATACGTGGTAACCCAGCACGACCTGGAAACCCGTCGAACGAAGGACGACGCTGTCTTGATGTGCGGCTACAATATTGACATTCGTGAGGTTCAATGGGTGGCCATCCGTACATTCCGGTACCCCAAGGCCGAGGACGAAGTCTACACGGAAGGCTACGTTAGCCAACCGGTCGAACCCTGGCAGGTTCCCTATCGGTCGCTCATCCCGAAAGCCGGGCAGTGCAACAATCTCTTGGTGCCGGTTTGCGCCTCGATGAGCACGATTGCTTACGGTAGTTTTCGCATGGAACCTGGCTACATGATGGCCGGACACGCCACCGGCCTCGCCGCAAGCCTGGCAGCGAAAGATCATCTTGCGGTGCAAGAAGTCCCCACCGAACAACTCCAGCAACTCTTGCGGGAACAAGGCCAGATTCTCGAGTCGCCACGCTAAATGAACCATTATGGCTAAGTCATCAAAACGCAGATGGGAATCTCCATGTACCGTATCGCTTCATTCCTGATGCCTCATCCCTCGGCTCTCATATCTCGTGCTGTTACATTTGGTTTGCCAGCAATGGAGATCCTTTTATCCGTTGGGCAAGTCTTCGCACAATACCAGAACGTTCAGCCTGTCGATTGGTCGAAATACGTCGGCATGACGGGAATCCAACCTGGCGACACTTTCGGCCAGGACATCAACACCATTTTAAATAATGAATCGCGGTACCTTTACTCCTGGGTGAATTCGAACTATCAGTTAGAAACGTATAAATACTTTAACGATGTTCCGGGGTATTATGGGGGGAGCTTAGATGGCGATGGCGTCCGTCCCTTAGCGCATTTTGCTTGGGGGAATGCTGTCATGTTGCGTACGGGGACTTATGATCCGACCATCACGCAGTTGCAAGAAAGCGTAGCGCTTGAGCGGACGGAATATGCCATTCGAGGCGTTGCCATGACGCATATGGCGAATCGGCCCGATAGTTCCGGCTGGGGGCAAGGGACCGCCTACGGCACGTGGCAAGGGGCGTATTGGGCATCGCGAGGCGCGCAAGCGGGCTGGATGCTGTGGGACTTAATCAACACCGAAACCAAGACGGCTGTAGCCAATATGGTCAAACACGAAGCCGACCACTTCATCAACTATACCGTCCCCTACTGGCGTAATCCGGACGGATCGACGAACTTTCCGGGCGACACCAAAGCCGAGGAAAACGCCTGGAACAGCCGCGTCTTGACCATTGCCCAGGCGATGATGCCCGACGATCCCAATGTCGATCTTTGGCGGCGGAAGGCTTCGGAATTGATGGTCAGCTCGTACAGCCGGGAAAGCGATATCGATAACACAATCCTGATGGACGGGAAACCCGTCAACGAATGGATTCATGGCTATAACACGTTTGACGATGGCGTTTTGGTGAATCACAACCGGGCCCATCCCGGCTACATGACCGTACACACGCTGACATTTGACACGCTGGTGGACACCTCCCTTGCCGGACAGTACATCCCAGAAAGCGCTTTCTTCAACGATCAGGTGAATTGGAACGCTACGACGGAATTGAATTTTGTTGTCGGAGCCAATCCCTATGGAACAGGCCTTAATCTGCCGCCCGGCGGTACGATTTTCAACAAGAAACCCGATGGGACGTTGGATCCCACTCCGTATTTCCCCAACGGCGATGATTGGTCGAGTAATCCGGCGGCCGATGTGAATTATGTACTGCACCTCGTCTATGGTGCCGTGCGTAACCTGGATACAGGCCAGGAGGTGGATGCCATGGACTGGGCCCAGGTGGAAGTCGATGCCCTTCGCAACCTGCAACTCCGCTCCGGACACGACGGTAACATCTACGAAAACGGCGATTGGGCTTCGGATCGCGATGGAAACGAAATCGACACCTATCGCGAACTCTCCGAGTCGTGGCTAGTCCATTGGCTCGACCAGCACAATCAGCTTTCTCCGATCAGCAACCACTGGGGAGAGTTGGCCATTTCTGGTGATTTCGATTCAGATGGTGACGTCGATGCCGCAGATCTCCTGGCATGGCGAGCCGGCTTCGGCTTGGCAACCGATGCAGACCTGACCGATGGCGACACCAATGCCGACGGCGATGTTGACGGAGCCGATTTCCTTGTGTGGCAACGTCACTTTGATGCCAGTTCCCTGGATGCCGAATCTGCCGTTGCGGCAGTTCCGGAACCGGCCACCATGATTCTTCTGATCGGATTCGTTGCGGTCTGTTTGGGTATCGAATTGGGCTTGCGGAAAATTGGGTGCAGGTGTTGGCAGATAACTTTTTTATAGCATCTCCGTTGATGCGGCAGACAAACTCATAACCGATGAATCTTTCCATAATATCGTGAAGGCTTTGGCCAATAATTGACGAAGACCTTTATCTTAACAATAATAGTTTTCAGTGAAATCTGCACTACTTCAAAGAGGAAACAAGCATGACTGTATTCAATACTCGCATCATTGTCATTTTGGTAGTAGGCATTCCTGTATCGCTTGCCGGATCTTCGCTTTCAGCAGAGACTTTATACTATACTGACTTTAGCGCAGGGTATGACACAAATCCAACGGATGGCATTCCCGACAATTGGACGACGGACCATGATGGTTTTGCTTTCTGGAACATTGATCCGTCAAGTGAAGAGTTTATTTCCTATGGTGCTTCCGACGACTCATTGGCCACCTATGACGGTCTGGTGAGTGGTGGAGTGGCTGCGTCGACACTTACCGATTACACAGTATCTGCAACATTTCACAAAGCAGGGGGACGTGCCGGCCTAGTTGGGAGGCTTCAGGACGCGGTTAGTTTCTACACCCTGCGTGTGCGCGACACCAACAGACTCGAGTTGTATTGGGTTGGTCCCAACGACACATATGAGCGGATTGGTTTCTCGTACATGGAGCCAACATATGTCAACGACGACGTATGTAAGATGTCGATGACATTCAGTGGCTCGGATATCATTTGCGAGGTACGCAACTCATCCGACGAGGTGATGGCGGAGTATACCGTCACGGATACAACCTACGCCAGCGGCACGGCCGGGCTACGTTCCAATACCGACACTTTCGGATGCCAAGAGTTCAGTATCCAGTCAGTCGACGGCCTTCCAGGCGACTTCGACAACGACGGTGACGTGGACGGTACTGATTTCTTGATGTGGCAGCGAGGCGAATCACCCAATCCTCTCAGCAGTTCGGACCTGACCAGTTGGAAAGAGAACTTTGGGACTGTAACAAGTCCAATGAACGCATCTTCGGCCGCGGT
This sequence comes from Pirellulales bacterium, assembly GCA_016930815.1. Lineage (GTDB taxonomy): Bacteria > Planctomycetota > Planctomycetia > Pirellulales > Lacipirellulaceae > JAFGFZ01. The sequence continues at coordinate 19,463 of JAFGFZ010000149.1, forward strand.
ACCTGAACCAGCGGCTGGGCTCATGCTGATACTGGGGGTGATGGCGATGTTCTCGTGCCGACGCTCGGTTATGCCATAGCATAGCCTGACTCCCATTTGGCGGTGGCACCAATCACGTTGGGAGAACGGGCTTTTGCAGACGGACACCACGCTTGATGCCGAACGGATGCAATGGTACTTAGTGAATTGGTTCAGGCTCTTAGTCCACTCGTCGACGAGTTGGAGCGTCTTGGTGTCAGGTATTCACTTTGAGCACGGCGCCGGTGTCGGCGCTGGTGGCCATGGCGGCGTATTTGGCCAGGTAGCCGGTCTTGATTCGAGGTTCGGGCGCTATCCAGGACTTGATTCGCTTGGCCAGTTCCTCGGAAGAGAGTTTGACATGGATCTGGTTGGCCGGGATATCGATCTGGATGATGTCGCCATCTTCAAGCAGGCCGATGGGTCCGCCGACAGCGGCTTCGGGACTGATATGGCCGATGCAAGCGCCGCGGGTGCCGCCGCTGAAGCGTCCGTCGGTAATCAGTGCGACCGAATCACCTAGGCCGGCGCCCATGATGTAGCTGGTTGGGCTGAGCATTTCCTGCATGCCGGGGCCGCCTTTGGGACCTTCGTAGCGGATAACGACAACATCGCCAGCCTTGACCTTGCCTCCGAGAATGCCTTCGCAGGCATCTTCCTGGCTCTCGAAGATGACCGCGGGACCGGTGTGGGTAAGCATCTTCTTGGCCACGCCCGCCGTCTTGACGACGCAGCCGTTTGGCGCGAGGTTGCCTCGCAGGATCGCCAGACCTCCGGTCTTAGAGAAGGCGTGGTCCAGCGGGTGGATCACCTCCGTGTTCTTAATCTTGGCGCTAGCAATGTTCTGTCCGAGTGTCTTGCCGGTCACTGTAAGGCAATCCAGATTCAGCAGGTTGGGGATCTTACGGATCTCGTTCAGGATCGCGCTCACACCACCTGCGGCATCCACGTCCTCAATGTGTCTACTGCTCGACGGGGAAACCTTGCAGATATTCGGGCATCGCGTGGAGATCGCATTGATCCGGTCGAGGTCATACGCAATACCCGCCTCGCTGGCGATGGCGAGTGAGTGGAGGACGGTGTTCGTGGAACCGCCCATGGCCATGTCGAGCGTCAGCGCGTTGTCCATCGCGTCCATGGTGATGATATCAAGCGGCTTCGTGTCGGCCTCGACCAGTTCCATGATTTGCCTGCCGGCAGCCTTGTAAAGGTCAAGGCGACGCGGATCGACTGCGGGAATCGTCCCATTGCCAGGCAACGCCATGCCAATCGCTTCGGCCAGGCAGTTCATCGAATTGGCGGTGAACATGCCCGAGCAGCTACCTTCGGTTGGGCAACCTGTGCATTCAAGCTCATGGAGTTGCTCGGCGGTAATCTTGCCGGCATTGAACTGGGCAACTCCCTCGAAGATGCTGATGAGATCCACGACCTTGCCCTCTTGGGTCTTGCCGGCCTTCATGGGTCCACCCGAAACGTAGATCGTCGGGATATTCAGTCGCACGGACGCCATGAGCATACCCGGTACGATCTTGTCGCAGTTGGCGATGCAGACCAGGCCATCGAAGCAATGCGCCCGGACCATCGACTCGACGGAATCGGCAACGATTTCGCGCGAGGCCAGCGAATACTTCATTCCGGTATGGCCCATGGCGACACCGTCGCAGATGGCGATCGTGTTGAACTCGAATGGCGTGCCTCCCGCCTGGCGAATTGCATCTTTGACGACCTGGGCCACTTGGTTCAAGTGGACATGGCCTGGCACGACTTCGCAGAAGCTGTTGGCGACCCCGATGAACGGTCGATGAATATCAGCATCACTCAGGCCGCACGCACGGAGCAGTCCACGGTGGGGCGCCCGCTGAAAATCCTTTTTGACGATATCACTTCTCATGGTCGAACATCTCCGATAAAGGCTTCACAATGATGTTGCGGTAGGCCACTGGGCCGTGGTTGCCCTGGAACATAAGAGGGCCCACCGCCGACTCTTTGCCAGTCAGGCCGCCAGGCGTCTGCTCGGGCATGACAATGTTCTGGTGCAGCACCTGGCCGTTGAGCTCGACCTTGACGAACTCGGCGTTCTGAATCTTCTTGCCGTCGGCATCGAATCGTGGTGCTTTGAATTCAATGACGTATTGTTGCCACTGTCCCGGCTTCTTCGAGGCGTTGACCGGTGGCGAGAAGCCGCCGTAGATGGCACCCATGTCCCCATTGCCCATGCGCATTCTGCCATAACTGTCCAGCACTTGAACCTCGTATTCGCCCATCAGATAGATGCCGGAGTTCGATCCCTCAGGTACCATGACTTCAACCTCGATCCGGCAGTCGCCGAATTTCGCTTTGGAGTAAAGGTCCTGGCTTTCACCATGGGTAGGTGTCAGGTTGATCAATTCGCCCACACCATCGATTTTCTCCAGGAGTTTCGGATTACTGGCGGAAACTATCGCTTTGCCGACAGTCCACTTGTTGGCATTCCCCGAGCCGCCACTAGCCTCCCACTCGCTCTGGTCCTGGCCATTGAAGGCAAGAATGGCATCGCCATAAACGGCCGGAATCTTCTTGATCCGGATGTCCTTGAATTCGACCACCATCGGCGGGCCTGCGTGGATCTGCAGGGCCACCAGGCCAGCCCGCAGGGCTCCCTTTTGATCTTTCGGATCGTCTGGATTGACGGCGCGATCGTTATCAATCAGCTCGATTGTCTGGAAACCATTGAGGTAATGGGTAATGTGATTACCCTGGCATACGATGAGGTACTCGTTCCAATCCTTTTCCTTGTAGTAGCCGGCATCGATCAGGGCCTTCTGGTCGTTGACGTTGCCGATGATCTTTTTCTCGCCCTTGGCATCGATGTGCATGAAATCACCAACATCAACCAGCCAGCCGCGGCCGCTCTCGTGGTAGAGGAAGCCGACTTTGCCTTGGGCATTCTCGACCTCGGCCTGATAGCCGCCAATCCGCCACGTGTCGAACTCCTTGCTACGATACTGGACTCCGGAATTGCCATTCTGAATGCGAAATTTGAGATTCAACTCGAAATCGCTAAATTGTTTCCCGCGATAGACCAGGAACGTGTTGCCCTCTGTTGGATTTTCCGGGTTTGTCTCGCCGTGGATCACGCCATCCCTGACCGACCAGAGTCTCGGATCGCCGTCCCATCCGTCAAGATCCTTGCCATTAAACAGATATTCCCATTTGCTGACACCGAGTTCCGAAGCGGTCCGATGAAACCACGCCACGCAGCCTGCGATCTCTGGCAGGCTATTTTCCCAATGGTATTCATATTCGATGGAGAAGACTCCGCCGAATTTTTGTGACGCCAGTTCAGCCAGGATGGCGCCGGCTTTGCCGGCACCCGTGCCCCAGATCACATCGTGGGCACTGGGATTGCCGAACTCGTTGAGGTCCTTGAAATGCAGGCTACGGATTCTCCCAGCCCCGCCAAGTTTCTCGATGGCCTCGACGGGATCAATCCCCGAACGCATCCAGTGCCCGGTATCGGCACAGGCACCAATCCATTTGCTGCGACCTTCGCACACCTTCATTACCGTATCAGGATTCCAGTAGTGGGAGGGCTTCGGATGGTTGTGGATTGCCACGCCGATCCGGTACTCTTGGCAAAGTTGATCAATCAGATCAAACGCATCTTCGGGTGGCTCCGAGACGATTGTCTCGATACCCATATCGCGGGCGAAGTCAAATACCTTGCGGCACTCGTTTTCGTTGTTTGGAAGGGATACGACACCGTAATTGACCAGACGGATCCCCTCCTCTTTGAGCATCTGGATGACTTGGAGTCTCAACGCGGGCGACATGTTGTGATCCAGCGTGGCATCGCCATGTTCCTTGCTGAGTTTTTGGCCTGGATAAGCTTCGATGTATTTCAGACCCACGGATTTGGTCTTCGCCACCGCTTCGTAGAACGTAAAGCGATTGAAGCTATACGCCTGCGTCCCGAGGCGCCATTGTTCCTCGGCCTCAGCGCTCTTCGCGCCGGCGATACAGATAGATGCCCCTGCCGCCAGTAATACGATGCCAACTCTCATTTGATTGATCATCTCTATTTCTCCTGAACCGAGTTGTTGGACTGGATTCTTACCCGTTCTGGAAACCGGTCTGGCTGTCTATACTACGGGCTCCAATCTTCCCGGTAGTCGTGATGCAGAACCTGCTTCGTCTTGCGCGGATTGGTCACCTTGATGGAATTGCTATCTCATGGAATTCATGCATATTTAATGTCAACGGAACTGGTTCTACCATGAGGAACAAGTGCGTCAAGGGGGCAGGGAGCTTGATGCGAGCGGAATTAGGAGATCTGGGGAAGTAAATATAGGTAGAATACCTGTAGCAGGTCCGGGAGAAGAATTGTGGAATGATGAAGCCAAAATGCCCTCCCCCGGCATCGTATGGTAGAAACTTCAAAATTGCCGAAATGCGGGTTATTTTCTGACATTCTCTCTCTTGTTTGGGGGCGGACGAAGAGAATGTGCGCGTTTGCCGGCGGCCGGCCCAACAATTAAGTTATCAGTCGGACCTGATCCCAATAAGGTCAATAAGGTTTTTCGGGCATGACAGACGATCCGTACCTGCGATTATCCACTGTTGGCCGATGCCAGCTCTCATCACGGATTGGCGAGGGGGGGATGGGTGTCGTCTACCGAGGTCGCCACTGGGACCTGGACATTGATGTGGCAGTCAAGTTTCTGCACGCTCACCTTGCGCAAAATCCCGGTATCGCCGACCGGTTTCTCCGCGAGGCTCGGCTGGCCGCCCGCCTCAACTCGCCCGGCATCGTCCGCGTCTATGACTGTGGTAAGGCCGATGGGAACGTCTACATCATCATGGAGTTCGTCGATGGGCAGACGCTTGAGGCCCACCTCCGCGAGCGGTACACCGTCCCCGTCGGGCGGGCCTTGCAAATTGCCGAAATCGTTGCCCAGGCATTATGGGAGTCACTCGATCAGATCGGATTGATCCACCGCGACATCAAGCCAGCCAACATCTTGCTTACCTGGAGTGGGCAGGTGAAGCTCGCCGACCTGGG
>JAFGFZ010000150.1 GCA_016930815.1 Pirellulales bacterium
GACGACGGTGCCGTTTTCTATCTCAATGGCGTTGAAATCTATCGGCATAACATGCCGGCAGGTCCCATCTCTTTCGCGACAATGGCCTCGACCAACGTCGTCAGCCCGGTTTCGACTGGGCGCGTCACCGTGCCGGGCGGCAGTTTGATTGTCAACGGTGCCAATGTTCTGGCAGTCGAGGTGCACCAGGGCGGTGGAAACACCGACGTTTGGTTTGGTGCCAGTTTCTTCGTGATCGAGACAGCACCGCTCGCCAGCGCGCTTCCAGGACTCGTGATCAACGAAATCGATTCGGCGCAAAGCGACACATTTTTCCTGGAAATTTACAATCGCGGGGATACCGGGCTCGACACATCGCAATTCATTCTACGCACGCTGGGTGCGATGGAGGCGGACTATTCACTGCCAAGCCAAACCTTGATTGCCGGAGATTATCTGGTGATCGACGCGAACCAGTTAAACTTCGTGCCGGCTACGGGTGACAAGGTGTTTCTTGTTCAGCAGGATTCACAGCGTGTCCTGGATGCGCGGGAAATTACAGGCCGTTTGCAAGGCATATCACTTGATTATGAAAACCAGTGGCTATATCCCGACGCAGCATCGCCCGGCCAGAGAAACGTTTTTTCGTTTCAAGACGACATCGTGATCAACGAGATATTTTACCACGCACCACCCCAATTTGCTCGGCCGGGGACGCTTGTCGTGGATACCCTGGTGGCGATCGACGACTCCTGGCGATACAACCAGACTGGCGACGATTTGGGGGCCTTGTGGCAGCGCATGGCACATCCGGTGGATGGAAGCGATTGGCTATCTGGCCCGGCACTGCTGGCTTACGAAAGTTCTTCTTTAGGCGAACCAATTCGAACGGCGTTGACGAATCCACAGGCGAATCATCCGTTTGTCGTCACCTACTATTTTGAGAATGATTTTGAATTCCCCGGCGATCCGGATAACCCTGACCTGGATTTGCAGCTCCGCCATTGGATTGACGATGGGGCGATCTTCTATCTCAATGGGAATGAAATATACCGATACAATCTATCCGATGGCCAGGTAAGTGCCGGAACTTTTTCGGAGACGGCGATAGGGAATGCGGTTTCTGTGGGACCGGTTTCCGTTCCCAAGGATTCGCTTGTGCATGGCATGAACCGCTTATCGGTGGAAGTGCATCAGTCGAGCTCATCCAGCACCGATATCGTATTCGGCGCGGAGTTGACCGTCAGTGAACAGGTTGGCTCCACGCCATTCGAAGAGGTCTCCGAGGAGTGGATTGAATTATATCACCGTGGCGATACGCCAATGGATCTGTCTGGTTGGCGAATGGAAGGTGGTGTTGATTTTGAATTTCCCGATGGCACGGTACTGGCACCGGAAGAATACCTGGTATTGGCGGCGGACGCCGAGCTCTTGTTGCAGCAGTATCCCGGCATCCACGTTCTAGGTGGCTTGGAAGGTCGCCTGTCGAATCACGATGATCTGATTCGTCTGGTCGATGGCGCGGGCAATCCCGCCGACGAAGTGCATTATTACGAAAGTGGCCGATGGCCGACTTTGGCGGACGGAAGTGGCGCGAGTCTCGAACTACGGGATGCATTCGCAGACAACAGCAAAGGTGAAACCTGGTCGGCCAGTGCGATTGCGCCGGCGCCATGGCAGACGGTTACGTACCGCGGATTCGCCGATGAACCGCCGGGCAGCAATAATCCCGACGTGTGGCATGAATGGATCTTGGGATTACTCGATAGCGGTGAAATTCTGGTTGATGACATATCGGTGATCGAGGATCCCGATGGCGCCGCGATCGAACGGATTCAGAACGGCTCATTCGAGAGTGGCCTCGATGCGTGGCGGCTGGTTGGCAATCATGGGCAACACGGTCTTTCGGGAGTCATACCCGAGCCAGGCAATGGGAGTAACAATGTCCTCCATGTCGTCGCGACCGGCGCGACCGAGCACATGAGCAACCATGTGGAAACGACTTTTGCTGGCGGCGCTTCCATTATCGATGGCCGGGAGTATCTCATTTCGATGCGCGTCCGATGGCTCTCCGGATCGCCCCAGTTGCACACGCGTCTCTACTTCAACCGGCTCGCTCGCACGACAATCTTAGAAACCATAGACCAATATGGAACACCTGGAGCAATCAATTCCACCATCGCGACGAATATTGGGCCGACCTACGATGCCTTTGCGCATTCACCACCAGTGCCTCGAATCGCGGAGCCGGTTACCGTGCGCGTGCGCGCCACGGACGCGGATGGTGTTGCGGGAGTTGTGCTGAAGTATTCCGTCAATGGCGGGCCTTTTATCAGCGCAACGATGTCTGTTTCCGGTGATGGCCTGTATCAGGCGACTATTCCCGGGCAAAATGGGGGCGATGTCGTCCAGTTCTACGTCGAAGGGACCGACTCTTTGGGTGCCGTCTCCAGATTTCCAGCGGCCGGGGAGGAATCTCGGGCCCTCTATCAAGTCGACAACAATTCAGTTCCCGACGGTCCACAACACGGTTTCCACCTTTTCATGACCGCAGCCGATTATGACTGGTTGGTCGATCCGGTCAATGTGATGTCGGATCACCGGATGGGTGCGACAGTTGTCTTCAACAATCAGCAGGTCTACTACGACGTTGCCGTGCGGTTGAAAGGGAGCGGATTCAGCCGTGGAACGGCCGCGACCGGATTCAATCTGCAGTTTCCAGCAGACTCCCTTTTATTCGGGGTACATGACGTCGTCTCGATTGACCGGCAGGGAGGGCCGTGGGGAATCGGGGCCAGTCACCGCGAGCTGACGCTTAAGCATATCGGCAACCGGGCCGGCGACATACCGATGATGTACGATGACGCCCTCTATCTCGTCGCGCCCGATTCGGGGCTCGATGGTACTTGCCAGTTATTGGTTGGTGGTTACGGCGATGTTTTTTTGGATTCGCAGTACGAGAGTGGCGGCGACGGGACACTCTTCAAATTCGAATTGGTTTACTATTCCACGCAAACGGAGACCGGAAGTTCGGAAGCTTTTAAGCTACCGCCCCGTTTTTTTGCGGCCGGCATATTCCCCGTGCTCGGCGTCGATATTCGCGACATGGGGGATGACCAGAATGCGTATCGGTGGAATTACCTGATTAGCAATAATCGGGCCGGTGATGACTATTCACGTATCATCGACATGGGAAAGGCGTTCAGCCTGACAGGGAGCATGGTTGGCGGTGCTCTCGACCTGGCCACGCGTGCAGTGATCGACGTGGACCAGTGGATGCGCCTCTTTGCATTCGAGTCACTGGTGGGAATCAACGACACGTATAATCAGGGGCTGCCTCATAATCTGCAGTTCTATGTGCGACCATCTGACAATCGGGTCCTGGCTTTCCCATGGGATATGGACCACTCGTTCCATCGATCGACCAGTGCGTCGATTTATGGGGAAAATTCGGAACTGAGCAAGGTCATCAGCATTCCGTCCAACCGGCGCCTTTTCCAGGGGCATCTGTACGATATCATGTCAACGACATTCAACCTGGACTATCTTACGCCCTGGATCGATCACATAGCGACGCGTGCCGAGCAAGATAATTCGTCCGCAATTATGGATTACGTTTCAGCGCGGCGTGCTTTCGTGCTGGGAAAATTGATGCCACAAGTCGCCTTTTCGATCACTACCAATCATGGGGCCGATTTCACGGTCGATGACCAATCCGTGGTACTGGTTGGCGACGGCTGGATCAACGTCCGCGAAATCCGTTTGGCAGGGTCGAGCGGGCCGCTGGCCGTAACGTGGATCGATGACAATTCGTGGCAGGTGACCATGCCGCTGGTTCAAGGTGCTAATCCGATAGAGATCCAAGCATACGGTTTCCAGGGAGATCTTCTTGCCACCGATACGATCAACGTCACCAGCACGGCCTCCAATCCAGTCGTGGAGTCATTGCGTCTTACGGAAATCAATTACAATCCGGCCGAGCCAACCACGAGCGAGTTGGCGATGCTTCCAGGGCTCGACAACAATGATTTTGAGTTCCTTGAATTTGTAAACTCTGGAACCGTTCCAATCCACCTAATGGGTGTGTCGATTACGGATGGTGTATCTTTTACGTTTCCGGATGTGGAACTCGCGGCTGGCCAGCACGCGGTTGTCGTCCAGGATATCGCGGCGTTCGAACTGCGTTACGGCACAAAGATAACAATCTTAGGAGAATTTTCCAGTGGCAAGCTGGATAACGACGGTGAGCGAATTGTCGTTGTCGCGGGAAATGGCGGTGTCATTCACGACTTTGGATATGACGACGAGGCGGGGTGGCCAACCGGGCCGGATGGTAATGGTCCGACACTCACCGTGATTGACATCCGGGGGGATTACAATGATTCAGCCAACTGGCGGGCAAGCACCGCGGATCTGGGAACTCCCGGAATGCATGAGCCGATCCCGGCCGATTTCAACAGCGACGGCGACGTTGACCGTGACGATTTGCTTATCTGGCAGGGCGGCTTCGGAATACGGACGGGTGCAGCGCAATCCCAAGGCGATGCCGATGGTGACGGCGATGTGGATGGCAATGATTTTCTGAGTTGGCAGCAATTCCATAGCGGGCATCCGTCCCCAGGAGTCGCAGCCAACCGTGGGGCCGGTGTGGAAGCGGACAATGTTGGCGGCGGGGATGTTGGGTATACCACTGCGGGTAGAGTCGCCAACTTCTCCGATAGGTCGGTGTCCCGTCCCATCAACCCAGTTCGCATACGCACTCGCGGCCAAGAGATTCCCGACCAGCCAGCCAATCTTCGCGGCTTGCCCTTCGAATCCATGGGCTTGGGGACTTGGTTGTCACCACGGCCCACGCCCGATCGGACGGAATGGACAGCCGATTGGTTTCATCTCCGACGATTCCAGTCTCTCAGGGCTGCGCAGCAGATCCAGTGGATACGGCACGAACTGGCCGTGGATACGGTGATGGCCCAACTCTCTATTTTTTACGAAAAAGATGCTTGACATCATCAGGATATCGGCTATGCTGCCTGGCGCCCTCATGATCCGTCAGGCACTCGGTCTTTTTAGGCAGACCAAGCTTTTCAAAAACTGCTGATTTCCCACAAGGAGGAGACTCATGAGAAGCTCGACAATCATTGCGTGTTTCACTCTTGCCTTTCTGGCAGCGACGATATCTCAGGCAAGCCCAATCGTTATTTACAATACGGGCGTTGACGACAGCGGGGTGCCACTGGCGGATAATGCCATTGATCCGCACTGGACTCTCAGTGGTGTGGGGGCGGCGGCTGGCCAGGGGCCTAACGCGATCGTTGCCACGCAAGCAGGTGGTTGGCCCGTTGATGTAGGGGTCTGGATGGTTGACAATGGCACATCGACTTGGCTCGTCCCATCGGAAAATACCTATGGACCAGGCGCTACCGATGGGACCGCGATTTACACGTTCTCAACCGAATTCACGACACCCGGCGACGGGCAAGTCACGTTTGTCGGTGTCCAATCGGCCGATAATGGCGTTGTCGCTTTCGATGTGGACGGCGTGCCGGGCACCTTTACACCCGTTGGCTTTAATGCCTTTGCCGATTTCTCCATCACTGCCAGCGTGACGGGCACTTCGCACACGCTGAACTTTGCTGTCCATAACGGCACGGGTGAGGTCAATCCCGACGGTCCGATTGGCTTCCGGGCGGAATTCACGACGGCTGAATTCATCCCCGAACCCGCCTCTCTGGCATTGCTGGCGATTGGTGGCCTGGCCTTGTTGTTCCGGCGCCGCTGGTAACCGGCGACAGGGACTGCTGGATTGTTAAGGCTAATACTCTATCAACTTTTCATCTTGGGGTAGTCACAGTCAACAGACCGTGGCATATCGACCTCGGACGAGCACAGTTACCCCAAATCTTAAACTTGATTTTTTTTGCCCAGGATCGGGGTGAGGGGTGTTTTGAATTCCAAAACACATTCGAAGAGGAAGAAAGGGAAAATCTCATGAAATGCAATCAACTGACCCGCCGTGATGCACTCAAGACGGGTTGCGCTACGACGGCTGCCCTGATCGCGCCAACCGTGATTCCAAGCTCTGCCCTGGGGAACCAGGACACGGCCCCACCAAGCGAACGAGTCACCCTGGCCCATATCGGGGTTGGCGGGCGCGGCAGTTTCCTGCTCAATCTCACGCAACAACAGGGTCACGGAATTCAGAGTGTCGCTGTCGCCGACTGCTACAAGCAGCGCCGCGATTCGGCAGCCGATCTCATCGAAGGAAAACCCTATGCCGATTTCCGGGAGATCCTGGACCGCCATGATATTGACGGCGTGATCATTGCCACTCCCGATCACTGGCACGTCCCGATCGCCATCATGGCAGCGCGGGCCGGTAAATCCACCTACGTCGAAAAACCACTCGGCCTCACGATCGAACAAACTCTTCTCTGCCGCCGAGTGTTTCTGGAAGAGAAGCGGGTATTTCAATATGGGACGCAACAGCGCGAAGCGGAACACCAGAAGTTTGGCCGGCAACTGGTTCTGGACGGGAAACTGGGCGAGTTGAAAGCGATCGAAGTGAAAGCGCCTGACGGCGATCGTGGAGGTTCGACCGATGCGATTCCGGTGCCGCCGGATTTCAACTACGATATGTGGCTGGGTCCGGCTCCCATGGTTCCGTATACCGCTGATCGTTGCCAACCGCCCGGAACCTACTGGATCTATGACCAGTCGATTGGCTACCTGGCGGGCTGGGGCGCCCATCCGCTGGATATCATGGTCTGGTGCTATCAGGGCGACCAGACAGGGCCATTTTCCATTGAGGGGACTGGGGTGATTCCATCGGATGGGCTGTACAATACAGTCATCCATTGGGATCTCACGTTGACCATGGCCGATCATGTCAAAATCACATTCCGGCCAGGTTCGGATAGCACCAAGTTCATTGGTTCGGAGGGGAGCCTGGAACTGACGCGCAGCTCCATTCGCGCCAATCCAACAGAATTATTGGATAAGAAGTTGCCGAACAACGACCATGCCAGAAATGCCGCATCGCACATTCAAGAATTCGCGGATTCCATTCGCAACGGTGAACAAACCAAAAGCCATATCGTGGATGCCATGCGATCAGATATCATCAGTCATCTTTGTGACATTGCGGTTCGGACTGGCGAGAAACTCACATGGGATCCAAAACAGGAACAGCTGGTGGGCGGGAGCGAGAAGGCCATCGGGATGTTGCACCGGGCCATGCGGAGTCCTTGGACGCTGTAGATCCATCGTAAGGCAACCGGGATCAAGGGAACGTGGCTTTTAGGCGGCCATCCATTGCCTATCTCCTGGCGATACCCTTGTTTGCGATAGAGAATCTCCAAATCCGAGACCCTGATGTCGACTAGATCCGAATTCTCGCAAAGTGCGGAATGCACCCGGATTCGCAGCCAGCTCTCGGCCATACTTGTCTGGCACAAACGGGTCGTTTATGATTAGGGAGCACGTTTCTTGATCCAAGTGTTTCTCAACCAAGGGGGAAATCCTATGAGAAGAGTAACCTCTTTATCCTGTCTGGTGTTGCTAGTCATCACTTCAGCCTGCCTGGCCGCCGAACCGGCCGCGTCTTTGGATATCCGGCATGCGGTCCCTGCCGATGCCCATTTGGTGATCTACGGGCGTCACAATCCAGAACGGGATTATCAGTCGGCCTATTTGCAAGATATCTGGAAGACTGTTGAAGACGAACGGCTCTTTGAACGGCTCTTTGAACATGCGATCAAGATCGTCACGTCGCGAATGCAGGAGGACGATTTGGAAAATGCCAAATCGGTCCTGGATGACCTGAAAGCGGCTCTGGATCCGATCGACTGGGGGGCCTTGGCCAATCTCGAAGAGATCGTCTATGCCCAAGTCATGGAAATTCCCGTGGATCACCATTTCGTGCTGCTCCGATTAAGCCCCGAAACGGCAGCCTCGTGCGAAACCAGTTTGAAAAACTTATTCGCCATGCTGGAACGGTACAGTGGTGGGGGTGTTCCAGTGCAAACCACGAAAGAGGGCGCCGTGGAAATCACGAAAATGGGACTTCCCGAAGAAGTGCCGTTCCGACCTTGTTTTGCTCGTCTGGAGGGTGTTCTTGTCATCGCGACATCCGAATCCATCGCACAGCATTGCTTGTCTCAACTTCAAGGCGGTCGTGAAAAATCAAAATTCGACGATCCCCGTTTGAAGGAAGCCCTGGCAAACCTGCCGGAGCCGGAAGATAGCCTGATATTCTTCGATGGCCGCCAGCTTTTCGAACGACTACGGGGCCTCGGGCCATTCATCCAAAAGATGAGCCATGGGGATTCCGACGCAGAGCGTGTTGTTCAATTGATCGACCTGCTCCTGGAAGAAGCGGATATCCTCGATTACGAAGCGACGGTTGAATATACCGAGGCGCATCGGAACCGATCGATGGCCTTCGGGAAATTACTGCCAGGCGCCAACGAAAAGCTCCTGGTCAAGATGCTTGATTCAGGTAAGCCATTCGACGATTGGCAACAATGGATTCCCGAGGATGCTGTCTCGTATTCACTCTCAACCGGTGTCAATTTGCATCCGCTCTACGAATGGTTGATGGAAAAAGTCCCCGTTGTATTTCCCGAAGCCCAGGATGGTTTAGATCAGTTTGAGCATTTCCAGAAAGAGATCGGAGTTCATTTGGATCAAGACATTCTTCAGGCCTTCAGCGGGGAATGCGTTTCGATCGCGTTTCCCCCTTCCGCGCCATCGCCGATGGGTGGCATGGATTCGGTGCTCGCCCTTCGATGCCAGAAACCGGAACGGATTCGGGAATTGCTGCATGAGCTTGTTGATCGGCTCTTGGAAATCCCCGCTGTCCGGACGCAGCAATTGAAGTTGGTCGAATGCGAGGAACTGGAAGGCTTCGAAGAGCTATCCGCATCCTTCTTTGCCATATTTAGCGTCAAGCCGGTGATCGGATTCCACGATGGTTGGCTGATGATCGGTTCCAGTGCCAATGCCGTGAAAAAGGTAATCGATACTCAAACTGGAAAATCGCCGGGAATCAATAAGGCGAAAGTCTACGAGCAATTTGGCCTGGAAATCGAAGGTCCCGTCGCATCGCTTCGCTATGAAAACCTTGCGGAAAACACTCGCCAGGCCGCCCAGTTCCTGCAAAAGGCCGGTGCGATCGCCCCGATGATTCTCGGCATGATCGGCGCCCAAGCGGATGCCGAAGAGATGGAAGTGATCCAGGAAATCCTCGGACTCCTGCCGAGCATCGCGAAGATCGTCGGCAAATTTGATTATTTGGAGCAAAGGCTACGCGTAACTCAGGAAGGGGATGCGGAGAATACCTACGTTACCCGATCCGTGACCCTCGTCCGGCCTCCCGCGGAAAGTCAACCCGGCGAGGCGGTAGGCGAACAAGCAGAAACAGCAACTCCATGACGCAAGAGCGGCATCCTGGCCCGTTCGAGTCTTAAGGCTGATACAAACTAGTGCTCCGTCAAGCTTAAGATTTGGGGTAACTGTGCTCGTCCGAGGGCGATGTGCCACGGTCAGGCGACCGTGGCAACTCCAAGATGGAAAGTTGACAGAGCACTAGCCTTTTCCCAAGCTGCCCAAGATTGCGGCTTGGGATTAGTGTTTCCTTTTCCATTCAGAAACGAGGAGTGTCATCATGTTGCTTCATCAACGGACGGCTATTGTTTCGTTGGTTCTCATGATGCTTATTACGGCAGCCATTGAGTGTCTTGGAGTGGTCATCAATGATGATTACTTTGCCAGCAGTGGCGGAAATATTGCGAACATTACCGGCACGCTTGACGCCGGTTATTCCGCATTCATTTCTGAGTGGCGTCAGACAAGCTACCCCAATGGCCCCAATCCAGCCGATCTCAACCAAAACGGAATCCATTGGTTTGGATCCGTTTTTGTCCAAAGGCCATATTCATTTAATTGTCTTTGATAGGAGTGAATATGGCCTTCGGCCAAAATAAGTAAAGACAAGGGTGCTACCCCAGGCTACGGTGAAAAAGGCCTTCGGCCTAGAATGAAACCCGATATTGCCGCATCGAATAGGACGCGACTGGATCATGCGTGATTCGGAGTCAATCGCCAGAGTCCGGCGACGATGGCTGGAGAATTTCGTTCACGGCGTTCCTTTTCGGGGCTAAGGGGCCCCCTTTGAAGCTAGAACTAGAAGTCAGCTAGAACTAGAAGCCCGGCTTTTTGAAAAAGCCGGGCTTCTTCGCTATAGAATCTTTTCCAGTGGGCCACCTCGCGCGGCTAGCGATTCCACGCGGCGCGTGATTTGGGGATCCTCGACAAGTGGCGGAGCGTGATGTGGCTTCCATCGCGCGTCAATGATCAAGGGGCCGCGACAACCCCAGTGTTTTTCATGCGTGAACGCATCAATCCCGTGCACGTCCGATGCCGGATTGCTGCGAGTGAATGTAATCCATAGGAAATTATCCAAAGTCCGGGCCGTGAATTCAGCATCATCGACAAGGACGATCCAACGAATGCAAGGGATATCGCCGTGTTCCTTGTCTTGATTCCATGTTGTTGCAGGGATCTTATGGCTCCATTGGTCTATTTTCAAATTCTTTTCCGTATCTCCTCCTTCCACCCATTCGACAACCAAGACACCAGGCAAGGCAATACGCGGATTTCGAAGGGCATCCGGAAGTTGCAGGTTCCTCGGCAATTCTGTCGCCAGTTTGAACCGTGGCGGCCCCACCGCGGCGATCACCAGCTTGGATCCTTCATGGAGTGATCCGCCGGTATAATCGAGTGTGTCGATTGTCGTCTGGGTTTGGAAATGGAGATCGCGAGTCCAATCCGCACGCCGCAGCAGATGCCTGAGAAACGCAGCCACGTCTTGGATATTGAGGTCCGGGTCGTCAGCTCGGTTGACAATGAACAGGTATTTCGCCAGCGACAGCTGCCCCTGGCCGAGCAGTGCATTGGCTTGGGTTAATAGTTCCTGGGGGCGAGCCAATTCGGTGTAGGGCGTATACCGTTCGCTGCCGATCGCAAGGAGCAACGGATGGACTCCAGCCGCATCCACCGCATGGACCGCGTGCACGCCAGGCAGGACGGCAGGGATGATCGGGCCAATCAATTGTTGGATGAATTCACCAAAAACGGAGTCTTCCTGCGGCGGTCGCCCCACGACCGTGAATGGCCAGATGGCATCTTCGCGGTGATAGACGCGATCCACCTGCAGGACCGGCATGTCGTGTGCGAGGCTATAGTAGCCAAGATGATCGCCAAACGGCCCCTCGGGCAGTAATTGGTCCGGCACGACAGTCCCGGTAATGCAGAAGTCGGCATCGGCATGGATTGGCAGATGGTCTTCGCAGGAAATCATACGAATCCGGCGTCCACCAAGTGCCGCGGCGAATGTTAATTCACTCATTCGTTCCGGTAACGGCATGATGGCGGCCAACGTCATGGCGGGTGGGCCCCCGACAAAAATATTCACTCGCAGCGGCTGCCCTTCACGTATCGCGGCCGCATGATGCACGCCAATGGATCGGTGAAGCTGGTAATGCAGGCCAATCTCGTGGTCCGGTTTGTACCGACCTCCCGATAGTTGAATACGATACATGCCCAGATTCGATCGTTTCCAACCAGGTTGCGAGATATCTTCGGTATACACAATCGGCAGTGTAATAAACGCACCGCCATCATTCGGCCAGCTTACCAGGTGCGGGAGTTGGCGGATTGATGTCTGGCGCGCGAGTACTGGCCCCGACGAAACAACCTTCGGACGCATGGCAAGGGCTGCCATCCCCGCCCCCCAATAGTGCCACGGATGCCGCAAGGCGTCCCAGGGATTGATTTTGAGCTTGAGAAGCCGCTGTACCGATTCGAGCGTATCGCGGAAGAGGAATTCCACCCGCTGCAAGGTTCCGAACAGGTTCGAAACCATGGGGAATCGGCAGCCACGGATGTTGGTGAACAGGATCGCCGGGCCACCGGCAGCATGCACTCGGCGTTGAATCGCGGCCGCCTCAAGAGTCGCATCGATTGGTTCATCAATGCGGACAAGCTGATCCGCTTGAGACAGGTCATCCATGCATTCTTTGAGGCTGCGATAGGCCATGGACTTCATGGTAACCTCTATGCCATAACAACGGGAGGGGGAAGAAGCATCCAGACCAAAGGCATTGCCATGACCAAGTTTCCCGTTCCCACGTCGCTTTCTTGGTGGATACTTCCCTTTTTCGTCACAATCGCTCATGTAGCGAATTCAATGCCCGCCCGCTGCCAGATGGCTGATCCACCCAACTTTGTGATGATCATTGCCGACGATCAAGCCTGGACCGACTATGGATTCATGGGTCATCCCCATATCAAGACACCACGGCTCGATCGGCTAGCACGTGAGAGCCTGGTTTTCCCGCGCGGCTATGTTCCGTCGAGTCTCTGCTGTCCATCCCTGGCGACGATGGTGACCGGATTGTATCCGCACCAGCACGGCATCACGGGCAACGATCCACCTCTTCCGGCCGGAGTCCAGGGCCTCGGCGCGGCGCTGGGCGATTCACATTTCCTCGCTCAATCCGCTGAAATGGACAACCTCATCCAAAAGGTCCCGACTCTGCCCCGCATGTTGGCTGAACGGGGTTATTTAACATTCCAAACCGGGAAGTGGTGGCATGGCAGCTTTGCCCAAGGCGGCTTCACCCATGGTATGACGCATGGCGATCCGAAACGAGGTGGCCGTCATGGCGATGCTGGCCTGACCATTGGCCGGGAAGGATTGCAACCCATCCGTGACTTTCTAGCCGAAGCGGAACGCGCTGGCAAACCATTTTTCATCTGGTACGCCCCGTTCCTGCCACATCAGCCTCACAATCCACCAGAACGGTTCCTGCGCCATTACCGAGATAAGACCGATTCCACTTACACAGCCAAATATTGGGCCATGTGCGAATGGTTTGACGAAACATGCGGTCAGTTATTGGATCTCTTAGCCGAAAAGAATTCGGCCAAGAATACCATGGTCCTTTTCGTCTGTGACAATGGCTGGATCCAACTCCCAAACGCCAGTGGTTACGCTCCACGATCCAAACGATCCCCCTACGAAGGGGGTGTGCGGACACCCATCATGATTCGCTGGCCAGGACATGTGCAACCGCAGCGATGCGATCATCTTGCCAGCAGCATCGATCTGGCACCGACCATCCTCCAGGCATGTGGCCTGCAACCAACCGAGTTGATGCGTGGCATGAATCTCCTTGATAACCAAGCCGTCGCTGCTCGACAGCAGATCTTCGGCGAAGTCTATCTGCACAATGCCAAGGATATCCACGATCCGGCGGCCAACTTGATGTACCGGTGGTGTCTCTTTGGAAACTGGAAACTCATCGTGCCCGATCCGGCAAACGTCCCTGATGCCAGGATCGAGTTATACAATTTGAAAAGTGATCCTCATGAAAAGAATAATCTGGTTGACCAAGAACTGGACCTTTCTGAGGGGCTGTTGCAGCAGATTGACGAACACTGGGACTACGAAAGGTGCGGACGGTGAAAATCGATCGAACGGATAGTCTTGTCCTTCTAGTGGGTCTTTTTGTCATGCTGGCCAGCACGATGGCCGCTCGAGGGCAACTGCCGGCCGACGCCGGAAGTGAGACATTTGGCCAAGTCAAGCCACGGATCGCGCTTGGTTACCTGCCAGGGGGCTCGCAAATCAAACTGGACGAAGTTCCCTGGGATCAGTTGACTCATGTCGCCCACGCATTCTTGCAAGCGGACGAACAGGGCACACTCCTGCTAACGCAAGACGTACCAAACACCCAGGTTCCTTCCGAGGCCCATGATCATAACGTCCGGGTACTGATCAGTTTGGGTGGTGGTCAAAGCGTTACGGTGTTTGAAAAGATATCAACGGATCCATCCATACGGCAAACGTATGTCGATCATATCGTAGCCCTGATCGAAAAGTACGATTACGACGGAGTTGACATGGACTGGGAGTTTCCCCGAGACATGCAATCCAAACGCGGCTTTTCGGCCCTTGCCCAATCACTTCGAACGGCATTGGATCTATTGGAGAAGCGATCAAGAGATGGGCGGCAATACGAATTGTCGGCCACCATTAGCGGGAATGAGTTTTTCGGCCAATGGATCGATGAAAAAGTCCTCCGGGAATCGTTCGATCATCTGCACGTCATGACCTACGACATGGCCGGGCCTTGGTCTCGTGTTGCAGCCCACCATGCACCGCTTTACCCATCTCCAAACGATCCCCAGCGACGGTGGCGAAGTGTTGATACGTCGATGTTGTATTGGTCCCGCCGGAGGCGGATCCCCAAAGAGAAACTGTGCGTTGGAATTCCGCTCTATGGCCGTCTGTTTCCGGTCCAACAACCGTACCTGCCTCTGGATCCGGCTACCAAAGACGATCACAAGTTACTTGCTTACAATGAATTACGTGAACTGAGCCGGGCCGGTTGGACCACCAAATGGGATCCCGACATGAAGGTCCCTTGGCTCTTTTCGCCCGACGGCAAGGCCCTCGTCGCATTCGACGATGGCAACTCAGCACGCGCGAAGGCAACATGGGCCCGGGAACAAGGCTTGGGGGGTCTGTTTTTTTGGGCTCTTGGACAAGACCGCATGGCGGATGGTCGATCCTGGCTGGTTCACGAGGCTGTCACGGCATGGCCGAAGTAGGACCTCGCTCCTATACACCCAATACCTTGGCCGTTACGAGCCAATGGAGGGATCCAACACCATAGAGGATATGATCTTCGAGCTGAATGGCCGCGATAGCACCTTTCGCGAATCGGATATTCTCCCCGGACCGGCCAACCAGCGCCGTCACTAAATGCGACACATCGGGCGCGTGACCGACCCAACAGACCGAATCAATATTTTGGGATTGCGTCCATCGAAAAACGGCCTCGATATCGGTACCTGGTGCGAGCGCCTCCAAATCAACAATCTCGATTCCACTTGCATATTGTGCGGCTAGAATCTCAGCCGTCTGCCGGCATCGGACATAGGGACTCGTCGCAATCCGGTCCATGACCACACCACGGTCGGCCAGCAGACGGGCCATTTTCTCATAGCGCTGTTTCCCTTCCGGTGTTAACTCGCGAAGTGTGTCATCGGGCCAAATCGAGGGATCCCGATCATAACCCCAGGCATGACGAACAATATAAATCCACATAGAATACAACTCCCGGCTTAGGAAATGACCACTGGTTGATCAGGCAACCCATTACAATAAAGAATACCCTACCGAATCGACGAAAATCGACTAGTGCTCTGTCGACTTTCCATCTTGGACGAGCCACAGTCGTCAAACCGTGGCATATCGCTCTATGACGAGCACAGTTACCCCAAATTTTAAACTTGACGGAGCACTAGGATAAATGCTTTTCTAAGATGGCCTGGGCCTCAGCCACCGAACCGAGGTGGGATCGATTGGTCTACCGAAAATGCAATTCCGAGTGGTATCCTAGAGGCCTTCGCCACATGGCGGCCAATTGGATCAATGGCATCCAGACAGCACAACCACCTGTAACCGTTACAAAACGGAACATTCCTCATGCCCGACCTGGAAATCTTGCCCGTAACGACCCGCCATCAAAAGCGGCAATTTCTCGACTTTCCATGGCAGATCTATCGAGGCGATCGCAACTGGATCCCACCGATCCGAACCGACCAGAAGGAGCGGGTCGGCTTTGCCTATCATCCATTCTATGACAATGCGGAGGGCCAGACCTTTTTGGCACGCCGATCTGGCCAGCCAATGGGGCGTATTCTAGCCGTGGTCAACCATGCCCACAACCGCCGCTTCAATGCGGCGGATGGTTTTTTCGGTTTTTTCGAGACAGCCGATGATCCGGAAGTAGCCGACGGGCTGCTCACCGCCGCTCGAGACTGGCTTGCTAGCCGGGGCATGACAACCATGCGGGGGCCTTTGAATCCGTCAATCAATTACGATCTCGGCCTGCTCATCGATGGATTCGACAGCCCCCCCTGTATCATGATGACCTACAATCCACCCTATTATGCCGGATTGATCGAAAAAGCGGGCTTCATAAAACTCAAGGACGCTTTCGCATTCTGGGGCCATGCCGGCATGCTGGAAGTACTTGATAAGAAGGTTGAGTTCGTTGCCAAAAATGTCGTGGAACGATTCAACATCACCGTACGGTCCATGGACCGCGCTCGCTTCAAAGAAGAAGTGCGATTGTTTTTGGATGTTTATAATCGCGCGCTTGTCGGCATGTGGGGATTTGTACCGCTCTCTGAGGGTGAAGTCAATCACATGGCAGCCACTCTAAAATATCTCATCGTTCCCGAATTGACAGCTATCGCCGAGATTGATGGGAAGGCGGTCGGAGCGATGCTCGCATTGCCCGATTACAATCCGAGAATCAAGAAGATCAATGGGCGGCTCTTCCCATTCGGTTTCTTCCGACTGCTCTGGAACCGCAAGGCAATCATGAAAGTTCGCGCGATTAGCACCAATGTCGTACCCGAATATCAGGCGTGGGGTATTGGTATCGCGCTATTGACTCTGCTCGAGAAGCAAGTACGTGTATGGGGAATTGACGAAGCTGAATTTTCCTGGGTACTTGAAGATAACCACCTTTCCCGAACATCTCTGGAACATGGCGGTGCCATTCTGCAAAAGACCTACCGGATCTACCAATACGGCGGAGTCATGAAAGGATCAAGTCCGGCATAGCATCGCCACAACATGTCATTGGTTGCGGTTGATTTCGAGCACGCGACTGATCTCCAGAACGATTTCGGACAAGGTTTCGGTAAGCGGCACGGCCGAGGTTTCTCCGCTGGCTAGGTTTTTCACCTGGCATATCCCACCGGCAAATTCGTTTGCGCCAAGGATGATAGCCACTCGGTGCCCTCGCCGATTGGCGTATTGAAGCTGTTTTCCAAGCTTTTTAGCGTCCGGAAATACCTCAACCGCCAAGCCCGATTCACGGAGCCTTGCCGCCAGTTGCAGATAATCACCAAGGTGGTCCCGTTCAAAGTACGGGATAAGCACATCGGCCGGAGTGCGAACCGGTTGGGTCATTCCCAATGCATCCATCGCGGCAAGCAAGCGGTCTAGACCGAGGGATGCCCCGATCCCGGGTAATTTTTGTTTGGCGAAGAGATCCACCAAGCTATCATAGCGGCCGCCGCTGGCCACACTGCCAATTTCAGGCAGATCGTCCAGCCTGGTTTCAAGGACCGTACCGGTGTAGTAATCCAGGCCTCGGGCGATCGCTGGATCGAGCTGTACCCTTTCGGTTGGAACACCCGCCGCGATGACTCCAGCAAGGAATTGATCGAGTGATCTGGCGCCACTTTCTCCAATCGCCGAGCCTGCGATCATGGAATGGATTTTTTCTAATATGTTACGATTGGATCCTTCGAGGCCTGCGAAGGCGAGGATTCTATCCACTTGCTTCATTGACGCGCCAGAACATGAAATGATCTCGTCCGCTACATGATCCAGTCCAATTTTCGGTAACTTGTCGAGTGCCCTGAGGATAGCCGGCTCCTGCCTGCCCAATGCCAGGTTCTGGAGGAGGCCTGAAAGAACGCGACGATCGTTCACCAGGATTGTAAACCGGCTAAATCCGATGGCTCGGAACAGGTCATGAATCACAAGGACCGTCTCGATATCGGCGACAATCGATTCAGTTCCGATGGTGTCGAAATCACACTGCAGGAATTCGCGATAACGGCCCCGCTGTGTATTTTCACCCCGCCAAACCGTCCCGATATGATATCGCTTGAAAGGCATTCCGAGCGTCGCAGCGTGTTGCGCGACGAATCGTGCGAGTGGAACCGTCAGATCGAATCGGAGACCCACGGACCGACCTCCATGGTCCTCAAATTGATACAGTTGCTTGTCGGTCTCCTCACTACCTTTACCGAGCAAAATATCAAGATATTCAAGAGCCGGTGTGTCAATCGGGGCAAAGCCGTAGGACCGATAGATCTTTTGCGCCGTTTCAATCAGCCGCTCTCGAAGGATCATGACTTCGGGAAGATAATCGCGGAAACCCTTGAGTGTCCGCGGCTGGATTCGATCGCCATGTTGATCGGAGGAATTTGGCATACCTAATTCGTTGGTTTCCCTGGAATTGGCCGATTCGCGGCCTGCAATCCCTTGGGCATGGGGCTCCGGATACTCTTTCCCTTCGGCTGGATTACCGCTTCGGTATACTCATGGACCTGCTCGGGTGTTTCCAGGTAGAACTCATAAGTCCAATCGTCCTCGTACTCACAGTTTTTTGTCGAATAATCACGACAAATCTGTGGCCGAGTTTCGTAGATTCTGCAACGGTGATCTGGTTGCAGATGTTTGCAGACGGTGTGCACAAGTAAGTACCAATCCCCCTCTTCCTTAAAAACGCTCGCTCGGTTGTGGAGCAAGTACCAGCGGATGTATTCATAATCCTCGAAAGTAGTTGGCGTCTCAATCGGTAAAGCGAAATAACGGCAGCATTTCGCGGAGCAAAATTCGCATAGCAATCGACCAGACGGTACATCTTCGCGTCTGATTTTCTTATTCCCTGAATGAACAGACATTGGAGGCATCCTTTCTCGAAAAGCCCAGGTGTCTCATCAGAGCTTACCACTAGACGGCCCGGTATGAAAAGGGGGCTGGTCCAAATCAGTCGATTTGACAATGATAGTCTGTCACATAGAGATCCTGGATTAGCCGTTCGCCCAACATGTCGGCGAGGCGCAGAAGAATCCTGTGGCGTAGCATGACGAGTTGTGGTTCATCGAATTCGGGAGAGTCGGCCGATCGGACCGCAAGGATGATTTGGTCACGGATGGTATTTTGCTGTTGGCTGATGAATTTTTCGACTCGTTTCTTGTCCGCCTGCCGAACAACGGCTTGAATTGCGAATTGGATGTCGATCTTCTGGTTCTCGATTGGTCGCGGCTCTCGGATCCGAAATTCACCCAAGTTCACGCTCACTAGAAGTTCCTCCTCTTTCGTCTTCTCGCCTTTCTCGGATCGATTCGACGATCTTGCCGTTTCCTTCTGACAGCCCCCGAAAATCAAGCAAGAAGCCAGGCTGCACCAACAAACAACGCCGATGAGGAACGATTGATGAATAACTTTTCCAAGCTCCCTCTGCTCTAAGGGGCGAGGGCGGGATGCGAAGGCAGAAAATGCGGGGATTATTTTTGAATCGGATTGTATCCGCGCCGATCCAGCATGACTGCTCGTGGAAATCAGTGCGTTCTTTTCGTGTGTTTGAAGGTGTCTCATAGTGGTTGCAAGTTGATCCCGTTTAGCACAAGCCGGCGAATTCGATCCTTGCCCAATCGACGCGTGGCTATTTCAGTCAACCGGCCTCTAAGTGTTATCAGATCCGGTTCGTCGGTTAGCTCATCAAGTCTAGCTTGCCGACACACTTCATTCACATCATTGCGAAAAATGCCTTCCGCATGTTCCCATTGACTATGGACGTATTTTTCATGTTTGGGATCAATGATGGCACATAAATCAAATGTTAGGCAAAGGGAATTCCCGTGGGCCCATTCGATGCCGTCGCCTGGTAAAGTAGCCGGTATGGGAATCACATGATGCCCAAGTGAGAACTCGATGAGTTCCTCTTTGACTGGAAGCATCTCCATTTCATCAATATATTCGACCGATCCATGGCAGCCCATCAGCAACGCTAGGAAGAATGAAATCAGACCGAAGACGAAAGTTTTTGGCATAGCACGCATTGGAATCGATCCCAAAGAGCATTTCTCAACATATACTTTCCATAGCGCAGGGATGCCTATGTGATTCATTATTTTTGTGTTGTGAGGATCATGTGGATTGTACCGCCCTGATACCCCGGATGATTCATTATGATCGGCAATAGGCAGCTGGCCGCCCCATCCCTTGGCCTTGTCGGAATGTGCCTTTTAGGGCTTTCCGCGGGGGGATGTTACGATGGGGAAGCATTAGTCACGCAAGCGGAGGCCAAGGCATCGCGCGAGATGCAGGAGGAAATCGATCTGGGAAAATACTCAGTGACACTTCCCCGTTCCACCAAGGCATCCACCACGGTTACTCTTGAGCTACATCTATTTGCCAACGTTGCCAAACGCGATGTACCAAAGATCAAGAAGCAACTTAATGAAAGAATGCCTATTCTGCGTCATGAAACGATCATGAAGCTTCGCCAGGCCGCGGCTGAAGAATTATCGGATCCATCCCTTGCCACGCTTCGCAGTTCGATCATGGAAGTCACCAGGCAGACACTCCCGGCCGTGCCCATTGAATCAATCAGCTTCTACCGTATCGGCGTTGTGGAAGAATAGAGTCATACTAGA
>JAFGFZ010000151.1 GCA_016930815.1 Pirellulales bacterium
ATGCGAAGGATAGCGCCTTCAACGCAAACAACCGCGGCGCTATTAGAAAGATTGATTCTAGGCTTATTTTCGGGTCGATTATATCCAACAGATAGATCTCCTGAAATATGCAGCGCGCCCCCATCCATGATATATTCACTTTCGTAAATATATAGCGTGTGGGCTTCGACCGTGCCTCCATTTTGATGCAGCTGGCTTAAGGAAGAGATTTCCAATACACCCACGTGCAACGTTCCAGAATCAATCTCAACTACTCCCCTAGGAATAAGACTCATTTTATCGACAGATGCGGTTCCGCCATTTTGTTGATAACAGGCCCCGGAATTAAGGACTTGGATTTCCCGTGCTTCGATACGACCGCTATCCAGTCGCAAGGTGCAGGAATCACCATCTCCTTCAAGCAGAATAACATCCTTGCTTACTAGTTTCCCATCATTGTCTACTTGAAAGAGAATCGGTTTGCCGCTACTGGTATCGAGTTCCAAGTGTCCCACCGTAGCGATCCCCCCAAAAACACCGCAATCAGACGCTCCCGGAATGAACCAAGAAGAGGTGGATTTCAGTTCCACGCAACCGCCCGGATTCACCCGCAGTTGCCCTTCGACATCCGCAGCTCCTCGAGACGGATCGTCGTAGACGCGTCCATCAACGATGAATCCGTCTTTAAAGAGATCCCAACCGGCAATTTGGGCGCGTTCGCCGACCCCCACATACACGGGCTTGCCTTCGTGGTAGTAGATGGCATCGTTGCGCTCGTAGGTTCCGAAGACCGTGCCCAGGTCCAATGATTCCGGAATCGTCATGATTGAATTGGGCCCGATCCGTAAGGTCGCGTTTTCAGCGCCAACAAACGTTGCCTTGGAGCCAATTTTGACGAAAGATTCTTCGCCGGTTGTTATGGTAACGGCTTGTCCGGAGAAATCGAATCCACCGACATGGTAGTTGCCGCTCTCCGCCACAATCAGTTCCCGGTCGACGTGGAGCGTTCCTCCTTCCATAATATAGTCACACTCGAGTGTGCGGTTCACATCCCAATTAATTTCCAAGTGATCGACAAAAACGTTGCCTCCCGTCTGGTGAAATACGGCTTCGTATTCAGAATAAATTCTGATGCGATTTACTTCAAGAGTTCCGGCGTACATGTCATATCGTCCAGATGCAGTGCGTTCATTCTGGATGGTGCCAGTTATTTCCAGTTGGTCGTTCACCACAACATGGCCGCCATTTTGAGCAAAATACCCCTCGGCCTGTGGCCGATACGTGCTTATAGGGCTACCAACATAGAGATTGGTGGTTGTGAGAAGTCCATCATCGATCTTGAATAATCCATGATAAACGAAAGTATATGTTGCTTCTGACTCACCTCCATCTTGTTCATATTGAGTATGAAGTGAATCTCCATATCCATCAACGAAAATTCGTCCTGCTGTGAAATTAGGTTTGCCCGCTTCCAGTTGGAACGTGGCTATAGTAGAGGTATTACCGCTGACCAGTAGATCTTCTGAAATGTTCAGTAGACCACCAGATTGAACGAAACTACCATTTAGGATGCGTACTGAAGGTATTTGGACCTGACCCGAGCCGCTCAAAAAATAGGTCCCGACGCCACCGCTATTGCTTCCTAAGTCGATGTCGGGTGAAACACTCCCTGGTGTACCTTGAAGAAAGCCACCCGAGTGATGGACCGTACCCTGATTGGTTGCGTGTTTTCCTATCCCGATACCCGAAGTTGTTAGAACTCCTCCCGAGAAGATAAATTCACCATCTCCGATTGCCCCAACATTAAGGCCCATGATGGCTTCGCCACCTGTGAGTTCATAATGCCCAAGAGATCCAAAGTTATCTCCTAGCCGAAGAGAAGACTGAAGTGTCAATAAGCCACCGGTCTGCAACAGGGTGCCTTCGTATAGATCTCCTATCACTCCATGTGTTCCAGAGGCGGAACCAGCGCTTATTTGAGCAGTTCCCCCGTTATCAATAACGAAGTCAAAGAAATCGTCAGGTGAAGGATTTAACCAGTTACTGGTGTCGAACCAGTCGCAAACTTCATCCGGGGGCCCCAGCCAAATCATGGTTGCTTGGCTCTGAGTGTGCGAAATAAAGAAAGTGATGGAAAAAGTGAGAAAGATTTGCGTGACCACGTACGTTCTGTTGAAGAATGGAGCGCTCATGTTCTTCTCCAGGTGGGTGAGGAGCCTGCTTAATACAGACCGATATATTACTCGGGACATATTCTGATGTAAAACCATTGCCTCCATGGCAATAAAAGGCATTTGGAAACCTGACCGTTGCCTGTTAATAAGCGAGGTGCAAGAAGAAGGATTCCAAATGATGTTGTATGGTTACCTTTTTAAGATTGTGGGTGCGCATCTGCGGAAGAAGCTGGCCTAGTATTATCTGGTATCCGCGTGAACCCGAATTATGTTTAAATTTTAAGGGGGCACATAAAAACCAACCACGAATCAGGCAGTTTTTAGGTTAACACAGCAGGTAATATATATCAAGCTTCAAATTTAAAAAGGCTGCGACTCGGACCCTAATGTCTTACCATACCATGAATGAACATCAGGCCAGCCGAATCCGAAGGGAGTTTGACATGTTCCGTCCTATCCCATCGGATGATTGACTTACAACCGGTTTGTTCTTTAGAATGGCACCAGCCAGGTTATTGTTTCAAGCACACGGCGATTAGGGGGATTCATGATGTCACTAAATAAAACGCTTCTCTGTCATTGCCTGGATATACGCATCTTTCTTCTGACCATGGTTGCTATGGCCTTATTCATCGGCGCCACAAGCAATCGCCTGGATGCATCGGAAACAAGTTGGCTCTTGCCTGGAAGTGGCGAGTGGTATGACTTGGCGAACTGGACCAACGGCATCCCTGTCGCGGGCGATACAGCCGTCTTCGACACTTACCCAGACGCCAACGCAACCATTCATCTAGATAGCGAAGCGGCGGTTCATGAGCTTATTAGTAGCAACATACACACGTTGGTGTTTAACGGCAGTGATCTTGTGTTCGATGACGCTGCGTCTGGCGGCGACGCCGCCCTGATTCTTACTTCTTCTTCATCCCAACTTACCTTCGATTCTCGGATCCGGTTGGATGATGATTTGTATGTCAACCTGTTTGGTCACGCACGCGCAACCATGAACGGCGGAATCGGGCCGGGCAATGCTGATTTGACCAAGAGTGGCACCGGGCTACTGGCACTAGCCGGTGACAGTTCTCCTTGGTCCGGAGATCTGATGATCAACGAGGGAACGATACTGGTCACCCACACAAATGGACTCGGTGACACGGTGGGCCAGACTACCGTTCATGGAAGTACACTCCGGTTGATGGTTGCGACATCCGAGCAACTAGTGGTTGATGCAGGGACCGTGATGATGCTCGGTACTGCCATGCATATGAATCCGATCAACATTTCAAGTGGCATGTTATTCGGGGTCAATAATACGCACGGTGGCATGATCAATCTGTCGGGAGCGGTTATTGATCTTCGAGGAGCCAACTTCGGTCTCACCGGCAGCCTGAGTGGCCCTGGCGGATTGCTCAAATCGACTTCCGGAACGGTCACACTCAGTGGAAACAATACCTACACCGGCCAAACAATCGTCCATGGTGGGACACTTGTTGTGAACCATGCAAACGCGTTGGGAAGTTTCTCGACTGCGGAGAGTGATGCGACCTTGGTAGCTGCTGGAGGAACATTAACCTGTGTCTTTCTGCCTGGGAATGCCCCATATGCGCCAGAGAAGATTATTCTGGATGGTGGCGAACTTCAGGCGCAAGCGGGGAGCAGCTTTGACTCCGTGGTTTTAACAGGTCCGATTGAGCTGGTGTCAGACAGTGTTATTCGCGGAGGGACACGGCGCCGATTTTATTTTCAAGGGCCAATCAGTGGCAATGGAGGCGTCGAGTTTGTCCCCTCTCCCATCCCCGAGAGCGGATTGATCAATGCCTTCTTCATCGAGGGTCCAACAACCTATACCGGAGCTACCATCGTCCGCTCTGGAGCGACCGTCAAGTTCTCACAACCTCTGAATTCAGATGGATTCATGCATGTTCAAGGAAGACTCCACCTTTCACTCGGTGGCGCTGATCGACAAATTGAAGTGGACGGCGGCGAGTTGTTGTTGTTCAGAGGAAGCTTTGACCACAATGTCACTCTGAATCAAGGTACTCTTGGGGGCGGGGAGGATGATTCTGTTGGAGGAGAGATGCCAGCTACTCTCACAACCGATCTCCTACTCGATGGTTGGGGGCAGCTGGGAACCGAATCCGGCGACGATTACTTGATACTCACCGGCGGTGTGAGCGGCGCCGGTTCATTGGAAATTGTTAATCACGTTACACTTCAGGGGTCCTTGACGCATCGAGGCGATTTATTTGTCGTGAGCCGTGGAGATGTGGATGCCTCGGGGCTGCTGTCCCATATAGGAGACATTGTGATCACCTCGGGGCAGGGTGCATCCTTGAATATCTTAGGCACCATCGGGCCGTCTGTTCAGGATGTACTCCTGACTGGTGCTGACGGGGCTTGTTTGAACATCGGCGCGAACAACGAAGTGAGAACGATTGTCTTGGATCCAAGGAATGTGGGCCACGGCAGTTGGGTTAAGAAGTGCATATTGGATATCCATCCTGAAAATATTCTTACGGTCCAAAATCAAATTCGTTTCTTGGGAGGAACGATTCGGGGACACATTGACGGTGACGCCTTGCTTACAAAAAGCTCGCGATTGGAGGGATGGCTGACCGATATTGGTGATTCATCCTTTCAGGAAATCGTTGTCGAGGCGGGACTAGTCAACATCACTGGAACTGTCGGTAATGCCCCCTCCATCGTCCGGCTTATGGATTCTCCGTCAGCCCGGCTCAAATTATGGGACGTCGGCACCTACGCCGGAGATATCTATCTGAACCATTCTGCAAGCGAGCGCGATGGACCTGCCCTTTCAGCTGGAGGTGATACGATTCTTTCAGGCAACCTCTACCTGGACTTGGCCGGATCAGCACTCGAATATTCGGATATCACTGGATCGCTTCAAGGCGGATCGTTATCGATATGGAACTATACAGTCACGATCCGGAGCGGGAATCACAGTTATACGGGAGGAACCTACATCGAACGCGGTGAATTGGTATTAACCGACGACGGCGTTCTCAACTCGACGTCTCATATCGTAGGACAAGGCCGGTTGTCCTATGAGGGGAAGCCGGAGCTGGTCCTGGATAATACTGGGACAACCGGCCACCTCGACCGTATTCCGGACGCGACACCCGTGACCTCAACCGGCATGAAACTGCACCTCATCGGCCGCGGAGGGGAGACGATTTCAGAGACAATTGGCAGTCTAACGACAACGACTGGACTGACAACGCTAGTGGCCGAGAACAATACGGCGCCTGGCAGCCAGACAACACTGAAGTTCAATTCTCTCCAGAGAGAATCAGGGGCTGTCATTCAATTCACGACCATCAATCCGGGAGCCGAGATTCGCTATGCAGTGGCACCAGCTCTGGATGACAACATCATTGGCGGATGGGCCATTGTTGACGCGACCGACTTTG
This sequence comes from Pirellulales bacterium, assembly GCA_016930815.1. Taxonomy (GTDB): domain Bacteria; phylum Planctomycetota; class Planctomycetia; order Pirellulales; family Lacipirellulaceae; genus JAFGFZ01. The sequence continues at coordinate 5,582 of JAFGFZ010000151.1, forward strand.
CATCGTATGGCCCGGAAGGGATTACCGCCTACAGCGAGCTCCATGCAAATGTTTCGGATATCAACGCCGCAACTGCGTCGGACAATGTTCTCTTGTCTGGGGGAGCAATACTGACAGTGGATCGGAGCATCAACTCCCTTCGATTGGACTCAGATTGGGAAAATGATGAGAGCCTGGACCTGAACGGCCACACTTTGAATATTGAAAGTGGCGGACTATTACTAAAAAAAACATACTATCATCCAGTTGTATTAACAGGGGGCGTTCTGACCGCCGGAGGCAATGCGGATGGCGAACTGATCATCACCGCTCCCGAAGGCGGGGGCTTATCTATCGAATCTAACATCGCGGATAACGGCTCAGGATCGGTCGGCGTGACGTTCTCTAGTGACAACAGTGCCGTTCTGATTTTGTCCGGCACGAATACCTATTCCGGCCCAACAACAATCAATGGATCCGCAAGTCTTCAAGCCGCAGCCGATCATGCGCTCCCCGAACATACCGATCTCGTGCTCAATGGCAGCTCATTGATGATTGATTACACGGGAACCGATCCAATCGAACTAGATAAGGTGGTGTTGCGCCGCGCGGGTTATATCGGAAAAGATACGATGGACGCCCCGCCGATCGATGCAGATACTTACCTATTGGAATCCGGTGAAATCGGAGCAGTCATCGTTGGTGACGGTACGATGATCAAGACAGGAATCGGGACCGTGTTGCTGTGGGAGAGCAACCCAGACTTCACTGGCCAGGTCATCATTGAAGGAGGTACCTTGATTGCAACGACAATGTCGCTAGGCGATGCACCGGATGATGACGATCACGCGATCATCATTCGCAGAGATGGCGTCTTAGATTCGGAGTCGTTTGCTTTTGAGTCGGTTACACCATTCGAAGGACGAAAGATAATCCTAGAAGGAGGGACATTGGAGGGCACGACCCGCGCGGAATCGATTGAGGTTCGCCAGCCAAGTACCATTGCCGGCCGATCAACGATCGTCATCGGCGATTTGTCCGGCACCGGGGACTTAACCCTGGATTGTTACTTTAAAGGGGACTACAGTTCAGCAGGAATGATTATCGCCGGCAGCTTGAATGCTTATAAAGGCGACCTCAACGTGACGGGATACCGCATTAATATCAGTGGCGATAACAATGCGTACGATGGCAACATATTTGTCTCCGCTGAGCGCCTATCAGCCACCGGCTCCTCTCGGGCACTCGGTACAGGCCGCATCACAGTTCTTCCAAGCGGAATGCTTGAGTTTGACTCCAATCTCACGGCAAATGTTCATCTGGAGGGAGGTGGTATTCGGTTTTACAAGGCATCGAGTTGCTTGGATGGTGAACTCACAATCACCGACAAAGCACGCGTCCAACTGGCGTGGGACTACGACTACACGGTGCGAGGTACGATCCAGAGCACTCTTTGTTTGGAAGACATGGCCGAATTGAAAATTACACCTGCATTTCCAAGGACAGTGTTCGGCGATATCAAGTTTGGTGGCCAGTTGCAAATTATTGGTGAGATACTCGTCGGTGGAGATGCTGCGATTACCGCTTACGATAGCCCTGTCACAATCAGCAATAGGATCATTGCCGATGCGCCAGTTGCCGAGCTTGATATTGTGGGCGGATCGAACATCGATTTCCGTGCCTCGCTAAAAGCACCGGAAAATACAGTGTTAGCCGTCACATTCAACGGCCTTTCCGTCCCCATTGAACTCGCCGGAGGTTTCGTCAGCGCCAGCGGTACTGGAACGCTTCGTAATGATCTGGTCGTGACCAGCGGAGCGACAATTCAGCCCGGCGACTCCGTTGGACTACTCACGATCGATGGGAACACAACGATTGGCGATGGTGGACGCCTCATCATAGAACTTGGCGGAACGGTTCGCGGCACCGAGTATGATGCGATTGATGTGACTGCCCAGGCACTGCTTGGTGGTATACTCCAAATCAATTTGCTTGGTAATTTCGTCCCCGAGTTGGGTGATGAGTTCGGGATCCTGTCAGCCGACCATGTTGACGGCGTGTTTCCCGTGATCAGCGGTTTTGAAATCTCCGACGACTTGTCTCTTGCCGCTCTCTATTCATCAGATAACGTCGTCCTGCGGGCAACGCTGCCTGGAGATTTCAGCCTGAATGATGTTGTTGATGCCGCGGACTTCATTGCCTGGAGCGAAGGATTCGGCACGGCGACGAATGCCATATGGACGATTGGCGATTCAGACGCTGACACGGACACTGATGGCGCCGATTTTCTACTGTGGCAACGCCAGTATGGAGTGGCCGCCGGAGACACGGCATTCCATCAGATCATACCCGAACCTACTAGTTGGAGCATCGCGGCATGCCTTCCCTGTTGGCTCGTTGTCCTCTCGCTGCTTGGAATTGAACATGAACAACGATGCCGCATGGCATGGCAGTGGTGGGCCATGGATCAAACTGGAAAAGTCGATTCAGAAAATCGCCTGGGATGTGTGTCGAACGGCAAATGAACTGGTCCTGAAAAATTTCGCCGGACACTTTTCGCGAAATGGCACGCCGGCAAGGGCTACGATTAACGATTGAGTGATTGCCATGCTACGTTCACCCTGGAGATACTTGCTGGCACCGATCCTGGCAACGTCCGCCATGACCGGTTCGGTGTCGGCGGAGGACGCCTCTCCCGCATCTTGTGCACCCTGGTTGGATGCCGCGGCCGAGTCGCTTGGAGAAGGGCGGATTGCTGAAGCGGTGAAGGATTTCGAGTCCGTAGTCCAAGATCCGTCAGCATTGCCATTTGTGCGTGGATTGGCCCTGCTGGGCCTGGCCGAAGCCGCTTCGGTCGAGGGCGGCACCGCGTCGATCGCGGCATGGGAACGCCTGGCAACAGAGACCGCGGTGCCCCAGTTTTTCCGGGATGAGGCACGGCGGCGGATCGCGGAGGCCCAGCGGCGGCGGCAGAGCTTGCCCGGCCGGGATCCCGCGGCCTATCGGGCGCCCTTGCCGGAACTCCCGGTCCCGGCGGTGGTGTTCCATGTCTCGCTGATCGGAGACGATGCGAACAACGGTTCCGAAGGCAGCCCGTTTCGCACTCTTTCACGCGCGCGGGATGCGGTGCGGGCCTTGAAGGCTGACCGGGATGGTGCACTCCCCTCCGGCGGCATCCATATCCTGATCTGTGGCGGCACGTACCACGTTGAACAGACGTTCCACCTGACTGCCGAGGATTCCGGGACGGCCGGAGCCCCGGTGGTCTACCGATCGAAGCCGGGTGAAATACCCATCTTCCGCGGCGGCACCCGACTCACCGGATGGAAACCGATTTCAGATCCAGCACGCCGCAATCAACTCGATCCGGCAGTCCGCGATCGGGTGCTGGAGCTGAATTTAAAGGACCACGGTGTAACGAACTGGGGTGATGCCACCGATCTCCGCCGCCGCCCCGAACTTTTCCTGGACGGCGTACCCCAGACACTCGCCCGCTGGCCCAACGAGGGATTTGTCAAAACCGGTGAAATCTTGGGGACTGATACGTTTACCCTATGGAATACGATTCAAGGATGCCGGGACGGCAAATTCCGTTATCTCGAGGACCGGCCCAACCACTGGGTCGACGAGCCGGATGTGCGACTCTATGGCTACTGGTTCTGGGACTGGTTCGAGGAATACCAGACCGTGGCCTCGATCGATGCCCAGACGCGTTCATTCAAGTTATCTCCACCTTTTTCCAATTACGGTTACCGCCAGGGCCAGCGGTATCTTGCAGTCAACCTGTTCTGTGAAATCGATGCGCCGGGCGAATGGTACCTCGACCGCCGTGATGGCAAGGCCTATTGGCTGCCAACCGAGGGTGTCGACCTGGCAACCGCGGAAACGGTGCTGAGCGTCTGGGATGCGCCGTTCATTATGCTCGATGACGTGGAACACGTCCTGTTGATCGGCTGGACGTTCCAGGAAGGGCGGCATGATGGAATTCACCTGAATGGAGGCGCCAACTGCCTGATCGCAGGCTGCACCGTACGGCAACTGGGTGGTGATGCGATTGTCATCAAGGGTGGTCTACGGCACGGTATTTTCGGATGCACGATGCACACGCTCGGCTGCGGCGGCGCGCGGGTGGCCGGTGGCGATCGAGCCGCGTTGGAACCCGGCCAGCATTTTGTTGAAAACTGCACGGTCCATGACATCTCGCGAATCAAAAGGACGTACACCCCAGCAGTCCATCTCGACGGATGCGGCAATCGGATTGCCCACAATCTTTTTGAGCGGATACCGTCCTCGGCCATGCGGATCGAGGGAAATGACCATCTGGTCGAGTTGAACACAATCCGCCACGTGGTCCAGGAATCGGATGACCAGGGTGGAATTGATATGTTTGGAAATCCACTGTATCGGGGTGTCGTAATCCGCTGGAACCGTTGGAGTGACATTACGGGTGGCACCCATTGCGGCGCGGCCGGTATTCGGCTCGATGATATGATCTCGGGCATTGTAGTCCATGGAAATATCTTCGAACGCTGTGGGGCCGTACTGTTCGGCGGGGTCCAGATCCATGGCGGCAAGGAGAACCTGGTGGATGGCAATCTCTTTGTCGACTGCCACGCGGGCATCAGTTTCAGCCATTGGGGTGCGCAACGGTGGCGCGAAGCGATCGGTCGGTTTCTGGCCCAGGCCAAACAACCTCCCTATACCACCCACTATCCGAGCCTTGCGCAACTTGAAGAGAACGCGGATGTGAATTATATCAGCCGTAATTTATTTGCCGGCTGTGGACATGTTTTCCTTCGCGATGATGGAATCTCCAAGTCAGTGCTTAATGGTGTCATGGATCGTGCCACGGATCCGCAATTGGTGTCCAGCGCAGCCTCCATCCGCGAAGTCCCGCAACTGAATCGGCTATTGATCGCGCCAATCCCAATCGCTGAAATCGGGCCCTACGAACATCCCTGGCGGCGGTGAGTCGCGTCTTAAAATTATTTGCCGATTCATTGTGTGCTCCAAATGACAATCGCTTACAATTGACGGTTCAGGACTCATTGGTCAGAATGAAATCGGGGTCTTTGATTAGAGAGTGTCACATGATGGTTCATTTATACCGATTATTTGGAAAATTTTCGTTAATGCTTATGATTTGTTTCTGCACGGCTTCTGCAGGCCACGCAGTTGTCCTTAACGATGATTACTTTGCCGCCAGTGGTGGTGATCCAACCGATGCGATCACCGTTGCCGCGACACTCGATGCTGGTTACTCTGCAGCGCGGGCGGAGAGTTTTACGGAAACCTATCTGGCCGTTGGCAGTATATCCGGTTGTACGGCTACTTGGATTGGCAATGATGAAGGAACCGGCAATGCGTACTTTTTGACGGCTGCGCACTGCATAGAAACCGGCACGGAGGCATTCTCCCTCACCATGAGTTTCACAGACTGGAATGGACGGGTGATTTTGGCTGGGACGGGCACCGGTTATGTTCCGCCCGAGCGGGTGAATATCCCGGCCGGCTTTGGCGGCGCGTCGACCGATATTGCGATCATTGAACTACCTGGCCAAGCCGAAATCTTGGATACATCCGAAAATAGCATCCAGCGGCCACTCCTCTATGACGGAAGCTCGGAACTCGGCATCGAAGTCACATTCGCCGGGTACGGATCCTGGGGCGTCGGGAGCATGGGAAGCGATGGCGGATTGTTCCCGACCATAGGCCCGCGTCGCGCGGCTGGGCATAATATTATCAACCGGCTGATTGAGATGGATCATGCGTTGGGCTACACCATGGACGCGCCCGGGACCGGCGATGCGATTCCGCTAGAATCGGCCGGCGCGCCAGGCGATAGCGGATCGGCGTGGTGGCAAGAACAGGATGGGCTATCCACCATTGTTGGAACGACATGCTGTGGCACGGGCAATTCCTACGGTACGGTCTCCTACGCCACGCGCGTCTCCAATTATATTGATTGGATTCGATCGATCTATTCTGTTGCACAGCTTCATTCCGAAGCGGGTCATGGTATCAACGCAGATATCAATCATGATGGCCTGGTTTCCGGCGACGGGACCGGACCATGGGCAACGGACGATGTCACCGCATTTATCGCCGAGTGGCGGCGGATAAGCTATCCGAACGGTCCCAATCCGGCTGACCTCAACCAAAGTGGCTTGGTCAATTTGTCCGATTGGTGGTACCTCGCCCGGGCGATCCACGACGCCGGAGGTGGGTATCCGGAGTTTCCAGCGCATCTTCTCGTACCGGAACCGGGAACGAATCTGCTGGCGGTATTGTTACTGCTCGGTGTCGTCGCCTGGGGAATAAGGGGGAATGAGGGAATAAGGGGCTCAACTCTTGATACTTGACATATCCTTCTCAAGGGACTTCAGATGTCGAGCTAATATTTTATCCCTCTTGGCCTTGGCCTCTAAACGTTGCAGCACCAGATGCACTCCGCTACCGTTGCGGTAACCATCATCCGTTCGCCGCCGAGGCGTACTCGGAGCCAAATTGCCACGCGTCGGTCTTCCTCCTCCGACACCAGCCTGTCGATAATCCGCGCGACCCCTTTCGCATCGGCTCGACGAGTCCATCGAATCTCCTCGTCGCCCTCCGCTTGGGCAATCAGCGAATGCGCTTTCCGCCACAGGGCCTCTCCGCCGAGCACCAACCCGCCACGCAGATTCTCCCACGGCGATTCAATCACCTGCCCGAACATTGGATCAATCTTTCGGCGATACTCGGTTTGTGCGACGCGGCAAGTACGGCCAAAGAAGGATAAATCGCCCGCCGCTCGTTCCCCCGCGCTGTGACATGATACACGGCATTCTCGTATTCCACTCGAATCGGTCTCGCCATAATGTTCCAGACTATACAAGAGACGCCACCTATCTGCACCTATCTGTCAAATATTAAAAGTTGACCCCATATCCCCCACTCCATATCCCCCACATTGCGGATCTCGGAGAGACCCGCCTACACTTGGTTGCGGCCTTTGGCTGAGTCTGGTGTATTTCGTGGGTATTGTGTTGACATAGCCACGTCATGCATGGACAATCAGGCAGGGGCGCAGGCATCGCATTTCAGTAATCCGAATTGCATTGAGGACCTAGGATGGCGCGATCTCTTTTCCCATTTCAGGTGCCTTCGATGGGCGTGCCCTTTCCCGCGGCTTCTGCGATTTTTATCGCCA
>JAFGFZ010000152.1 GCA_016930815.1 Pirellulales bacterium
GGTACGCTTGACGTTGGTAGTGACACCGGCAGCGGCCGCATTATCGTCGACAGGACCGGCTTAGGAGCACCCACGCTGTGGACCGTCGACACTTCGGTTGACATCGGCCCTGCTAGTACTGCCGGTTCTAACTTTGGCCAGCTTAAGGTGCCTATTCTCGGTGCGCCCGAACCGTCGGGCCATCGTGACCTATCGTGATCGGCGCAGGCAGCAATGTTTATACTTCTTTCCACTATTGCAGGGGCAGGGTGCATTTCGTCCAATGTGTTCCATGCGAGTACGGGGGAACAAAGACGGCGGTCTCGACATAACGCGGGATTTGCGGCGAGGTTCAGCAATCTGTGGCGTCCAGGTATCGATAACAGGGAACTCGGGATTATACCATTGTTCGCGATATGCCTTGTCCTGACGGATTTCGTTGCGCCACCCATCGAATTCAGGGAATTCCGCCCCGATCAGTGTACAGACTGCCAATAGGTTGTTGCGCAAGCTGGTCATCATATCATCTGGCGGGCTGTTCAGAATGAAGTGGCGGACCGCTCCAATACCGTCAATCGAGAACTGGGCCAATAACGTTTCGCCGAAGTTGGCCTTGACGATCGCATCCTCTTCCCGTTGAAAAAGGTGCAGGGCCGCTTCCATAGCCATGTCCGTATGAATGGACTCCAACACCCACGCTGTATAACGGCGGAATAGGGCCGGAGCAAGGGCACATGCATTCCAGATAGCCTTGATGACGTCATCATTTCCAATGCTCGCGAGAGCAGCCATGCATTCTTCATGAACCCAATCTGCGTTCTCACGTTGAAGTTCCTTGACGATATGCGGAATTCCATCTGTCAATCGCATTTCACCGGCCAGGCGGATCATGAACAGGCGCATCCAGGCTTCGGCGGTGTCCGCGATGAGATCGGTCGGCTGAGATAGAATTGAAAGAACTCGATCGGCGAATTTGTCGCCGGCACGGGATAGGGCTTCCACTATATGGAAAGCCGTATCCATGTTCCAGTCCGTATCCCGAGGTTGACGACCCGCGCGCGCACAGAAATCCTCGAGGTTCCGCCAACAAACAGACTTGTCAACCGTGAGTAGCCGAGTTCGTTCACAGATGATCTCGCGGACCTCGGCGTTCAGAAGCTTGGCGGCAAAAATATCCCTGCGTCGGCGTTTGAGTAAATGCGCGTTGGTGTTGGCCAAGATCCAGGACAAATCCAGCAGGTATTCTCCCCAGGACGGATCGCTGAAGTCACCAGGGTGATTGATAGTTGCCACGATCCAAGATACCGTGTCGTCATTTTGAAAAAGGGATTCCATGACCGACATATCAGAAAAAGCCTCACGCCATCCGTACGTTTCCACGGCTTCGATGGCGACCGGCATGATTGTCCTATCATCGCTTGACGTCCCGGAAAAATACGAGATTGCCACATCCCGGACGTCTCGTTCGGGATGCAGAATTCCATTCTTGATGTTGCTTTCCGATAGTCTCATCTGAACTTTCCGGAGAAAAAAGGGGACGGGAGTCTTTTTAGAGTCCGTGGCGCAACGTCATTTCTGCTTATGAGGACGTCCGCATGGGCGGACGGTCCACTGGAGCCCCAGTCGCATGATGGTCCGTTGGCACCACGTCTCCGTCCCATACGGTTGGCCGCGGCAAACCGAGCGATGCAACGCGTGAAGCTCGGTCTTCGTAGGCGCGCTGCACGCGACTTCGCTAGTCGCGAGGTCGAAGAATCGGCCGATCGGCCAGCAGGCAGCGAGCGCCGTCGTCACCGCAATAGTACCTCCACGCGCTGGACCAGCGCCATCCTTCCGCTCGCTTTGCCAAGTTCGCCCGAACTGGGTTGCGCTCGACGTAACGACACACCGTGCAAAAGGGTCATCCGAGCATTCGCCCGGTTAAGAATTTGATAGACCAGACCTCCTTGAATTGAACGCGATTGGCGAGGCATTCGCAGAGTCTACTCGAAGAGAAAGTATTTCGTCAATCCATAAATGACTCCCGTCCCCTTTTTTCGCACGGGCACGGGGGTAGTCGCTGATTCCAAGGTCAATACATATAAAAAAGAGTTGCATCTCACCAGATATTTTCCATGATCCGGTTCGAATAAAAGATCGATGCCCGATCTGTACTTATCCTTCCAGACGCACGGTCGGGGGAGACTGCCATGGGAGAGGTTAAGCCTTATGTCAATCCAAAAACGCTACCTGCGCCAAGGCTCGGGACCGGTTTTCGGTGTTCATCTCGACACGATGCCAACCATCAAGCCGGATCGTGGCGTGGTCGGGGTGCCAGACCTTGCCCCGTACGTAAACGACTGGGTTGCTCTGCATGGTCCGCCAGTTCCACTTGGCGGCTTCTGGTTTAGCTTTCAAAAGCTTTCGGTACTGGTTCGTTGTTAGTCCATTGGGGCGCTGACCGCAGACATAGACAGTCGTCCCGCCCTCCCGATACAATTCTTCGCACATGTGGGGCTTGCCTCGACCACGGGTGATCGGCTCATTGACAAAGATCAGTTTATCGTTGATCTCGACGTCGGCAGCTGGGATGAAAAACCACTCGCCCTGGCGAATGAATGCATTTGTCTTCCGGCGCAGCCGCTTGGTCCGCTTGCCCTTGATTCCTTGTTCCCGATCACGCACGGTATCCGGCTTCAATGCCTCTTTGGCTGTCACCACTGTGCTGACAGGGGTATGCTCGGGCAAAGCGGCAATAAACCAGTGCCGCTCGTCATGACCACAGAGAAACTTATCCTTGGTGTCGGGTAGACCGGGACGATCCGCTGGCTGGCGCACCATCAGAAGCAGATGGCGATCCCTGGGCTGAACATCTAGAACTTCGACGTCAGCCCGGTCATCGGCCTGAATATCGAAGAACTCGCCATACCGGTCGCTGCCGATATCGATGACCACGGGGCCCGGCGCCGACCGCCATCGGTTCCGCACAAGTGGGCGGATCGTAGCCCTGGCTCCCAGCTTCTCGAACTTGGTTTTGATAAGGTTTACGTTCATGTTCAAGAAGACATGGCTGGGACTAGAAAGGTTCGGGGTGCTTGCAGCTGTTTGGGCCATTCGTCTTCATTTCAAAATGGCCCGGTAGTTTCGAACGCCCGCCGTAACACACGGAATTCGAAACTGGCGTCGCCGGTGAAGTCAATGTGCATAATAACGGTTCCACATGGACAAACAACTAATCGCTGAATCTGGTTATTTCAAACGAGCAGCCAGGAGCAAACATGCCCAGGGCTTGAAAACTTTGACTTCGTGTCTAAGATTCCATTAAGTGCCTTTAATCTTGATGATCAAGACTAGAAAACCAACAAAACTGGGTTGCTCTTCTCTGATTATCGGATTCAAGCAATTTCAAACTATCTCGATATATGATGCATTCCGAGTTAGTGCATGAGTAGCGCAGAGTGACGATCCCCGATGGATGAGAACACAAGATCGCTGTCTGTGGAAGAAATGGCCAAATGCCGGCTCCAACAAGCCCATTACCGCTTTGTGCGGTGTGTGTCCTGTAAATACCGTGAGGGGTGTCTGGAGCTTCTGGGTAATGTACCGACCTACTATTTGAAGCAGGTTGCTCAGATTGCCGTTGCTGACATTCCAGATGTCGAGCGAATTGAAAACAGTCTCCAGGTTTTCGTAGATACCAGGACATAGCTCCTGTTGACAATCGGACGCAATCTCCTGAATTGCGTGGTCGAATTCTGCGTCAACGTGAAGGAATTCGTGCCTTCGACCATCTCTCTTCCCATCAATGTGGGCTTGGCAATCCACGTGCGTGAGCGCCGATATGTCGTGCACCGCGACGCCTGGACCTGGATAGGTCGACATTCTCCCAGTCTAACGGGATTCACGAGTCGGAAGGGGCGGGCTCCTCAATAAGAACAACACTCTTCTCGACCTGAACATTCGGTGAAATGCGAGGCGTCTTTCCGCTGGCTGTCGTAAGCCTCAGGATCTTCACCTTCTGGCACCGCGCATACGGGAAGGGAGAATCCGCCGGGTCACTGCCACCCGGATCGCAGAAGAGGTACATGCCCTGATAGTTTTCCGGATGGTTCGAGTCATCAACATACAATCCGTCGATTGTTATCTCCCGAGGCATAAAGCAAGGATAGCCAAAATCATGTTCCCCGTCGTTGCATACGCTGAACATCCGCGGACTGCATCTTTTCCCACATGCGGGAATCCAACGACAATTGCGGATGACGACATCGCCTTCCCATGTGCTTCCGTAATCACTACGGAAGTTGATCAGCGAATTGCCATACAGAGTTGAATCTTCGACCGTAAGAACGCCCCGGCCGATGGCGTTCAGCCCCGCATACCCGAGCGTACAGCGGCGGATCACGTAAGTACCGGAGACCCCCATATGCGTGTCCATTCTGTTAAGTGTGCAATGCTCGAGTAGGATGTTCTTGCAGAAGTTCGTCCCGATGACGCCCCATCGAGTGTGATTGTTGATGTCGTCCATTTGACAATCGATCATCGTGAAATTGACCACGCCAGATGCGGAATAGTCGTACGACCCCATGCTGACCGGCTTCCCCGTTGGCCCGATGGTTCGATAGGTCTTGTGTGCGGTGGCGAGGCAATTCCGCAGCGTGACGTTGGCACAACTCCGGACGCTGATGAAGCCGCTATAGGGATGGCCGAAGGAGGTCTCTCCCACGACGTAGTGCTTCAGACCGTTAACTTCCATGTTGGAACGGGTGATGTTGATGTTCCTGGACCAGTAGTTGTAGCCGACCTCCTGCTTCATTTGATTCGCAATGGTCGTGAAAACGCCGCCCCGCAAGGCAAGCGGCTTTTCATCAATCGGGCGGGCTTCAATACGACTGATGTTCTCATAGTCCCAGTCGATGTCGCCTTCAATCGAACCGTCTCGACGAAGAATGAAGCTGTCGCGTTGGGGGGTCCCGGAGTTTTGGTTAAGACCGCGCCGGATGAA
>JAFGFZ010000153.1 GCA_016930815.1 Pirellulales bacterium
ACAAGTGCATGGATCCGGGCAACATGTCGGCGCACAAGTCGTTGCACAAGGTGCACAAGTCGTTGCAGAAGGCGCACTGGTCGTTGCACAAGTCGTTGCACAACCACAGGCTGGCTCGGCACAGCAATCGGCTACGCAGCACTTCGCCTTGCAACGATTCAGCAAATTCCGGATACGGCATTTGCGAACCTTGCAGGAACAAGTGCATGGATCCGGGCAACATGTCGGCGCACAAGTCGTTGCACAAGGCGCACAAGTCGTTGCACACGGCGCACTAGTTGTTGCACAAGTCGTTGCACAACCACAACTTGGTTCCGCTGCACATCCGCAGTCGGCACCGTTCATGCGATCGAATAAACCGAACGCATAGGCGTTGGACGTACCGCTGGCGAACAGCAAGACGCCCGCGCCCACGATACAACAGAGGACACGACGATTCATCGGGAAGGCTCCTTACAGAAACAGGGAACGGGGTCCGCGTCTTGGCGAGATGCCGCCCTGCCCACACCGTGAATTTTTTTATTGGTGTCCAGCAAATCGAAGGCGACTTCTACCGCTTTGATCGCGGCTCATGTCGAACCATCAGCAACTATCGACAACCCAGAGCCCATATTTTAGCCAGAGACCCCATTTCATCTGCGAGGAAGATTTTGCCAGGTTCATTTACACTAGTTGCACGCATTGTGTGTTCCATGAGGATTATTACGGCAATCGAACTGGATCCTGGAGTCTATTTCACATCGAGAGAACCGATCTCCCGTCTTTTTTGGGCAATGTTGGATAAGGGGAAACCGAATTTTCGGCAAAAGGGATTTGAACCAACTGGGCAAAAGGGGCTGCGATTTGCGATTAGCCATTGGGTGGCGATGCAAATTGTGCACCATGGAGTGCCATGATGTCCAATGAAACCGAAATAGAATGCACGCTGGACCATCCCTTCGATTTGGCAAGCTTTACAAAATCCGACAGAGTAGTATCCCAGACGCGCGCGTCGAAATATTCTTTGGTTTTTCTGGGACCTGTGGTTTTGGGATTGGCATTTGCAGTACTTTTGATCTGGACATGGCAGAGATGGCCCGATCTAATCACCGACTTTGGCCGTGAGATCTATATTGCTTGGCAGCTTGCTGACGGCGCTGTGCTCTATCACGACATCGCCTATTTCAATGGTCCATTATCTCCGTATTTCAATGCCCTGGCACTTCGCCTGTTCGGCGTCTCGATCGGAACACTTGTGGTCATCAATGCCATCTTGGTTCTCGGATTGACTGCATTGCTCTATTCCGGGATCCGGTACCTCAGCAATCGATGGGTGGCGACACTCGCAGGATTCGTTTTCCTGGTGGTGTTTGCCTTCGGCCATCTCAAAATCGTCGGCAACTATAATTATCTTTGCCCCTATTCCCATGAGATGACACACGGCCTGATCTTGTCAGTTTTTATGCTCTTCTTATTAATCCGATCGGCCTGGAACCCGAAAAGGCGGCGATTATTGTCGGTTGCCTCTGGTGTTTGCTGGGGGCTTGTTTTCCTTGGTAAAGCAGAGTTATTCGTCGCTGCGACGGGAGCGGCACTGGCCGTGTTTATCTGGTTTTGGACAATGGATATCACTCGCGGGAGGCGGTGGCTTGGCCAAGGAATCCTATTTGTTTTCTCTGGGATCGCATCCGTTGCGATCGCAACGATCGCGCTGGCCACTCAAATCACCCCCCAGGAAGCCATACTCCACATCGGTGGCACGTGGCGCTACCTGATTCAAAGCAACGTGGCAACCAACGATTTTTATCGCACGGTCATGGGAACGGACCACCCACTCACCAACTTGGCGGCCATGGGGATTTCTTTTGGTCAAGTAACGCTCTTTGTTCTCGCCGCTGCGTTATGCGATCAGGCATTCATGCGAAATTCCTTCGGGTGGTGCAAGGCGGCCCTATCTGCCGGATGTATCGGCCTTGCTCTCATTCTTGGATCCCATGGACCTCCTTTCCTACTCCAGGGATTGGCCCTCTGGATCGGATCGGGTTTCATGACCCTTGGATTCTTAATCGCCGCGATCCGCAAAAGAAAGGATCGCGAACACGCCGACCGTTTGGCCATCCTGGCGATTTGGGGCCTGTTCGCATTTCTCCTCTTGTCCAAAACATGCCTGGAACCACGCATCCACCATTACGGTTTCGTTCTGGCAATGCCAGCGACTTTGCTGCTGGTTGTCTGCCTGCTCCACGCACTGCCACAGCTCTGGTGCCGCCAGACCAGTGGCAATTGTTTTCGCATGATCATCTCTCTTTTGATTCTCGTGGACACATGGAGTTACCTGATGGTGTCATCTTCTTATATTCGAGCTAAGAATTTGGAAATTGGAGTGGGGATGGATCGCATCAAAACTTACGACGCAACACACCATCCGATGGGCCCCCTTGTCGTCCAAGCCTTGATTGAGCTTCATTCGGTCACATGCTCCGATTCGACACTGGCGGTTCTACCTGAAGGGGCCCTACTCAATTACTTGACCCGGCGCTCGAATCCGACCGGTTATATTGTGCTGATGCCACCTGAACTGGAAATGTTCGATGAACGAAAAATTCTCGCTGCCTTTGAGTCATCGCATCCTGACTTCATCGTGCTCATCCACAAAGACACATCCGAGTATGGTTGCGGACCTTTCGGCTCTCCCAGTTACGGCGAACAGATCATGCATTGGGTCAGGACTCACTACGATCCGATCATAACGATCGGAGCACAACCTTGCGCAACCGATTCATGTGAAATCCAGATTCTGCGAAGGGCACGCATTACCGCACGGCCCGATCAACGCGTGCATCATCCCGCCAGACGCCGTTTGACAAACGCGGCATAGTCGGCAGGAGTGTCGATTCCGCGTGCCGCAGATGGGACGGTGTTGATCGCGATCGGTTTGCCAAGCTCCAAGACACGTAGTTGCTCGAGTTTCTCTGTCATTTCGAGTGGTGATTGGGGAAGTGAGGCCAACTCCATCAGGAACCGGCGGCGGTACGCGTAGATTCCAACGTGCTGGTGGTATCGCGGAGGATCTAGGTCGAGAACCGAATCATCTCCATCGCGATTGTATGGGATCGGGTAGCGGCTAAAGTACAATGCCCGGCCCGCCGCATTGAAAACAACTTTCACACATGCTGGATCTTCCAGTCTCTCACGCTGGCGGATCGGCGTCGCGAGTGTTGCCATGTCCGCTGTCGTGTCTGATTCAAGTAATGCAATCACCTGGTCGATTGCCTGCGGTTCGATCTCGGGTTCGTCACCCTGGACATTGACAATGATATCCACTCCCGTGAGTTGTCGAGCGGCTTCGGCAACACGGTCTGTACCGCTAGCACAGTCGGGGCTTGTCATGAGGACGCGCCCACCGAACCTTCGAACTTCTCCGGCAATCAATTCATGATCCGTCGCAACGCAAACGCCAAGTGGTTTTCGGGCCCGGCAGGCCGCCTCGTAGGTATGCTGCAAAACTGTTTTCCCCGTTTTGCGGAGTAGCATCTTGTTCGGCAGCCTGGTTGAGGCAAGGCGGGCAGGAATCACAACGTAGCTGCGGATTGCCATTCGAAGTGTGGAAGCACCGGACATTGCAAGTCCTCCATGACAGGAATTCAGCATCTTTATCCAGGCCCCTTCGGGTCTTTAAGATGAATCATGCCGGCTTTCGCTCCGCGAAAGCCGGACTTTTCGCAAAGCAGAGCGACCTTACGGGAAGTCGATCTCTTACGGCGTCTTAATCGATACCCGAAATGCGATCATGGCGATAGAGCAATCCGGTGCTAGCTAGAGTCTTGGCGTGTACCCTGCGCGCAGGGTGCGCGCGAGTTAGTACGTCATTTCAAGAGGATCTTTGGTCCTTTAGGTCCCTTAGGTCCCTTAGGTCCCTTAGGTCCTTTTTGGTTATAGCTCTGCCGCGTTCGGGATGAAACACAAGACTCAATCCGCCCGTGGAAAAAGTATTTCCCGCAGGGCCGGTTCCAATTCCGAATGCTGGAAGATATACCCAGCCGCCAGCAACCGCTCCGGCCGCGCGCGAATACTCGCCAGCAAGAGTGATTCTGCCATTTCGCCAAGGACGATTTTGAGAATGCAAGCGGGGACGGGAAACAGGGTTGGACGCGACATAACACGCCCCAGGGTTTTGGTAAATTGGAGATTTGTCACAGGTTTTGGAGCCGTCGCGTTGACTGGCCCTGATAGGGTTTCGGTTGCCAGCGCGTGGGACACAATTCCCACAACATCACCAATGGCGATCCAACTCCAATACTGGCGGCCACGCCCGAGACGCCCACCCAATCCAAGCTGGAAAGGCAAGATCATTTTGGGCAATGCCCCGCCGTTTCCGGCCAGGACGATCCCGAACCTGAGTTGAACAACGCGAATGCCTGCATCCAGCGCCGGTTGCGCGGCGTTTTCCCAGTCCCGAACCACATTCGCCAAAAAATCGTTTCCAGGGGGCTGGCTTTCATCGAGCATTCGAGCACCGCAATCACCATAGTAGCCGATCGCCGATGCGCAGATTAGGACGCGGGGTGGCTTGGCAAGTCTGGCCAGTCCACGGCATAGCAGGTCCGTTCCACGAATCCGGCTCATGCGGATACGGTCTTTCCGAACCGCGGTCCAACGTCCGCTCGCCACATTCTCCGCGGCAAAATGAATCACGGCGTCCACGCCCTCAAGGCCCGTTGCATCAATGGAACCAGAGATGGGATCCCATCCAACCTCCCCCGGCCCGGGCGGCCGCCGAACCACGGATAAGATGCTGTGCCCTGCCCCTTTCAAGATCGGGGCAACCGCACGCCCGATCAGTCCCGTTGCCCCTGTGATCGCGATCAGCATTCTGTGATCCACACTTCGTACAAGGAATCTTGCGATGTCAATGAAGATGATGCCCAAATCAACAATCAGTATTTCATAGATGCCCCACCGATGCAACAATTCTCCTATTCGACGGCTCTGATAGAAATCCGTCGGGCGTCATCCGTGTCATTGGCTTTCTCCATACGCCTTCCCTAGACGATGAATTGGCCAATCTTCTATAATGGCTGCCGCGAAGGCTGGCTTTTCTATCCTATATCAGCTGTTATCAAGGGCAATCAACATGCGTGAAAAAGTCGTCATTATTGGGAGTGGACCGGCCGGTTGGACAGCGGCCATTTATGCGGCTCGGGCAAATCTCGATCCTCTTGTCTATGAAGGTGCCATTACCGACGAGAACCGTGATTTGGGGACGCTTCCATTAGGGCAGTTGAGCCTTACGACCGAGGTTGAGAATTATCCAGGTTTCCCGGCTGGAGATCTGAGCGGGTATTTGCGTACAGCCCTGGACAACGAACATCATTGGCTAACCGACCTCCATCGCAAAGAGGGTTGTTCGGGGCCGGAACTGATGCATTTGATGCGCCAGCAGGCCATGAATTTTGGCGCCCGAGTCGTGACGGACGATATTACCGGCGTTGTTTTTGATTCGTATCCTTTCAAGCTCCAGCCGCTTGATGGTCAGGAGGTTGAGGCACTTTGTGTGATTATCGCGACCGGTGCGCGTGCCAACTATCTCGGCCTGGAATCTGAAACGCGGTTTAAGAATAAGGGCGTGAGCGCATGTGCCGTTTGCGATGGCGCGTTACCCCGTTTTCGCGATAAACCGCTTGTTGTTGTCGGCGGTGGAGATTCCGCTGTGGAAGAGGCTGATTATCTCTCGAAATTCGCATCGGTCGTTTACATGATCCATCGCCGCGACGAACTCCGGGCATCGAAGATCATGCAGCAACGCGCATTTGACAATCCAAAGATTGATATCCAATGGAACAGTATCATCGACGAAGTACTCGGCAACGATGAAAAGGGAGTGACAGGTGTGCGCCTGTCAAGTACTGCAGACGGTTCGAAACGCGAACTTGAAGCAACCGGTTTTTTTCTCTCCATCGGCCATACGCCCAATACGCATTTCCTGGAAGACAAACTGGAAATGACCGAAAAGAAGTATATTCAATGGACGGTTCCGTTCCGTACCAATACTAGTGTCGAAGGTGTGTTTGCCGCGGGCGATGTGGCCGATCACTATTACCGCCAGGCAGTCACAGCCGCCGGCAGCGGGTGCATGGCGGCCCTCGATGCGGAACGATGGCTTGCTGCCCAGTAGCCCGGTATCCAGCCGGGGCCCTGAACCATTGGAACGGTTCCGTTTGATGCAGGAACATTCATGTCTGAGCCAATCCCCCAACTCATTTCTGTTTCGAATGCCAGGCAGCCCAATGCCATTGGACACCATGTCGAACTTCGAGGATGGCTTCGTACTCGCCGCGATTCGAAGGCCGGATTGAGCTTCCTGGAAATGAACGACGGCACGTCGCTTGGTAACATCCAGGTCATTGCCCCCAACGAACTCCCAAATTACGAATCGGTTGTCCAACGTCTCACAGCTGGCTGTAGCCTTCGCGTGTACGGTACGGTCCAAGAATCAAGGGGCCAGGGCCAGGCTACGGAGGTTGTTGCGACTCAGGTGGAACTGATTGGCCCCGCTGATCCGGAGACCTACCCCCTCCAGAAAAAACGCCATTCATTTGAAAAGCTCCGTGAATGGGCCCATTTGCGACCGCGATCGAATACATTTGGTGCAGTGGCCCGGGTCCGGAATCGAATTTGCCGTTCCATCCACGATTTTTTTCAGGAACTCGGGTTCCTCTATGTCCACACACCAATCATCACTTCCAGCGATTGCGAAGGTGCCGGGGAACTGTTTCGAGTTACGACACTTGATCCAGCAAACATACCACTCCGATCCGATGGTCAGGTCGACTACTCACAAGATTTTTTTGACCGCCCGACATTTTTGACTGTCTCTGGCCAGTTGGAGGGCGAAATTTTTGCCACGGCCTTGGGTAAGATTTATACATTCGGTCCAACGTTTCGCGCAGAAAATTCGAATACCTCCCGGCACCTTGCCGAATTCTGGATGATTGAACCCGAAATGGCTTTCTACGAATTGAAGGACAATATGGACCTGGCCGAAGCTTTCTTAAAACGCATTGTCCAGGATGTCCTCGATGACTGCAAGGAAGATATGCACTTCTTCAATGATCGAATTGATCAAACCGTCCTTGCGACATTACACAATGTTGCAGAGAGCACATTCCATCGAATTTCATATACTGACGCAATCAAGATCCTCGAACAATCCAATCAGAAGTTCGAATATCCGATCTCCTGGGGCTGCGATCTTCAGGCGGAACACGAGCGATATCTCACCGAGAAGGAATTTAATGCACCGGTTGTTTTGTTTGATTATCCCAAATTGATTAAGCCATTTTATATGCGAGTGAACGCCGATAATCATACGGTTCGAGCCATGGATGTCTTGGTTCCGCGGGTGGGCGAGATTATCGGTGGGAGCCAGCGGGAAGACCGGCTCGATGTCCTTGAAGCCCGAATGCAAGAGCAAGGTCTTTTGCCGGAAAATTACTGGTGGTATGTCGATTTGCGGCGGTATGGCAGCGTCCCCCATTCCGGTTTTGGGTTGGGATTGGAACGGGTTGTCCAGTTTATCACAGGGATGCCCAATATTCGCGATGTTATCCCCTTCCCCAGAACGCCTGGAAATGCTGAATTCTGATTCTTGGCTTTTGACGCGGCTCGATTCATGACATAGAGTTGCTTTGACGGAGTCTATCCAGGCTGGCGTTCATGGGTTTACTCCGCGCCTCCTCTTGAATACTTATCCGATCATTCGACTATGCCATCGAGCGCCCCGGGCATGCAGGACGCGCGCTTTTAATAAGCCCGATGCGCAGTCGACTTGCCTGTCCCTGGACAAGGCAATTTACACTGTTCATTTCGAATCATCGTGCCATGATCGATTGGAATCCTATCCTCCATTTTCTGGCTACCGCTCAGGCTGCTCGTGATGAGTTCGCCGATTCGTGGATGAAATCATTGGACGAATTGGCCGACCTTCATGGGACTCTGGAAGTATGGCAACGTGAACTCTCCGAAGAACAAACTCAGCTTGAAAAGGACCGGGCTCATCTGGACGAAATCGCCTCCGCGCGTTCCGAAGAAGCAGAACGCAACCAAAACGAGCTGGAGAATACCCGTCATGAACTTGCCCATGTTCACAAACAGCTCATGGACACAGAAGCTAAATTAATACAGTCACAGGAACAGTTCAATGCTCAGCAAGCCGAATTAGAATCCGAACGGCATGCTGTTGAAATTTTTCGGAATAACTTGGAATTGGCCAAACAAGGCACGGTGGAACTCGATTCCATGCTTGAGAACGTGGAAGAGGCAAAGCAAGAAAGCGAGAACGCCCAGCGGGAACTCAAAGAACAAAAAGACATCGCCCAAAGCCTGCGCCAGCAATGCGAAGCTTTGGAAACCGAGCTTGAAATGGTTCGATCGCGCGCCGCCGAATTATCAACGAATCTACTGGAAGAGCGCCACAAGATGAGCCAAGCCCAAGCTGAATGGACGAACGAGATTCAGCAACTGCGCCAACTCATGGAGCAGCAAACAGCCAGACATTCCCCGGTGATAAGTCTTGCTCCGGATCGAATGAGTCCAACTCCTTCGGATGTTGTCGTCGGATCGGTGTTAGCACAATTTGACAAGATCCGACAGCAAAGAGCGAACCGGCGCGTCATGCAGCACCAATAGTAATTTCAATAGGGGGGTATTTATAATGGCAAACAGAGGACGACCATCCCGTGTCTTGGTCATCATTGGACTGCTGGGACTTATATTATTGGTCTTAGGTCTATGGCTGATGAATCCATTCTGCCTAGGAGGCGGGGCGATTGCAATTTGCCTTGTGGCTCTGTCAATGCGCTCGGTCGAGGACCGTCAGGGTTTCGCTCTCTGGTCCCGCAGCACCGACAGAAACAACAACCGCCAGCGCAATGATACAAAAGAATCAAGCGCCCCATCACCAACTTATCCCGTCCATCCTCGGCAGTCAGCAGATGAAACTGAATGTCTCGTTGAGGAAATACTTGCCAATGGCCGCGCTCCCTTACTCTTAAGACCCCAAATCATTGGCAATCTGGATGCGGATCAGCTGGAACGGGCAATCGCCGATCTCGACTCCACCATGTGCCTCGTCCCAAGCGGTCCCGTCCTGCTGCATTTCAACGCTGATCATTTGGAAGAAGATGAGCGGCTATGGAAAGCAGATGGCCAGGCAGCACCCAGCACCGCGCAGATGACGGGCCAATTCATCACGGTCAATTCGGTCTTCCTCGATCGTTATGCGGTTACGAATGCGATCTATCAGAAATTTGTGGATAACGGTGGATATGAACAACTGGCCCTTTGGGATGAGGAGGCCCTTCCCGCACTCATGGATTTTGTTGACCTGACCGGCCAGCCAGGCCCCCGATTCTGGAAAAATGGCAGGTATCCCAACAACGAAGCCAAGCGACCGGTCGTCGGTGTCAGCTGGTTTGAGGCGAGGGCATTTGCCCGTTGGATGGGCAAACGGTTGCCAACCGACGCTGAATGGACCAAAGCCGGGGCATGGCCTGTTGAGTCGTCACCTGGCTGTCTCACGCAACGTCGCTACCCCTGGGGGAATTCTTTTGATACAGCCCGCGCGAATGTCTGGGGATCAGAACCCCAGCAAATCGTTGACGTCGATACCTTCGAGGAGGGGATTAGCGTCGGAGGAATCTCGCAACTTGTGGGGAATGTCTGGGAATGGATGGCCAATCCCTTCGGTGACCCGAATGACATGACACTCCGAC
This sequence comes from Pirellulales bacterium, assembly GCA_016930815.1. Taxonomy (GTDB): domain Bacteria; phylum Planctomycetota; class Planctomycetia; order Pirellulales; family Lacipirellulaceae; genus JAFGFZ01. The sequence goes on from JAFGFZ010000153.1 coordinate 9,753, forward strand.
TCCCAGCTCCCATGAAGAGCCTTCGTGGAGGAGCCTATGACACCTACTTTGAGAATCAGGCAACATGTCATTTTCAAAGTGGAGACAGCCCGCTTGCCAGACGCCACAATATCGGCTTCCGCCTTGCAATCAGCTCCTGTGATCTGGCACCGGAAGCCACCGGGTTGCATGATTCGGCCTCAGTATCACTTTCTTGTGAATATCCTTATGAAAATATGATCGATGATGATGCATCGATGGCTATGTCCGCGGAGGTAATCTAATGACACCCGGTATCGAAGTTCCACTCGCATCGTATCAATTGATACAGAACTCCCAGCCAATCGCCTGCTATATCTGTGGCAACGACAATACTTATAGCGCCGAGCACTGCCGCTGTTGCTATGCACCGATGGCTCTTGCGCACCAGGCACGGGTGACCGGAATTCAACCAAGAACTATCGCTCTGGTTGGTGCGAGCGCCGCCGGCAAGACTGTCTATCTCGGGATGTTGATGGACATGCTGTCGCGACGCATGCAACCGCTCCATGTTCTGACGCGTGGCGCATTCTCAATCTCAATGCAACAGACGACAACAACAGCCCTATCCCACGGCTGGTTTCCTGATAAAACACCGAACGAGCCAGATCGATGGAATTGGGTTCATTGCCAAATTTCTTCCAATAAAAAAAGGCGACCTCTCGACCTCATCGTCCCCGACATGGCTGGCGAGGCAATTCTCGAGGAGATCAATCACCCAAATACATTCCCCGTCGTTCGATCCATGCTTTCCAAGTGTTGCGGAGTCATCCTCCTGATTGACGCCATTCGACTCCAGTCAGGAGACCAAACCCAGGACTTTTCGACGATGAAGCTCCTCTCCTTTTTGGGCGATCTGGAACGGGACCGAAGTATCGGTGGCCGTCTTTGGCGCACCACCAACCAGATACCCATCGCAATTGTATTCACCAAAGCGGACGAGTGCGAAAGCTGCTTCAATGATCCAGTCGCGTTTGCTGAATCTCATGCTTTGGGAATGCTCCGGCAATGCCGTGACCGATTCCCTCGGCACGCGATTTTCGCATGTAGCGTCGCTGGCGCGTGTGGTTATCGCGAATCACTCGGTGATGGTCGCCGCCGCATCCCACTGAGAATTGAACCACGTGGCATTGTGGAACCTCTGACATGGATGGTTGAACAGGTCAGCCGACGGTAATCGACCTGCATGATCTTTTGCCGCGAATACCGCGTTTGCTGCGGCAAAGGTCCCGACTCCCAAACCATTCTATTCCCCATCCATACCAATCCGCACGCTCTGCCGAGACCATCCTGCTGTGTGTCCCGCAGAGAAGAGCAAGTCAGGTATAGAACATTGCTGATTGAACATGCAATTCATACATCGTCTCAAACCACCGGCAACGAAGGTTATCAAATCGTTGCGGCGAGTCCGGGTATTGATGATTCGGAACTTGGTCAACTCGCCTTGTGGTGCCCAAGCCATGATGGACTTCTACCCGAATTTTGCGCATCCGGCAGTATCAGTTTCTTCCAACTCTCTGATGGGAAAAACTGGATTACTCGCACACGGACCGCCGGTACAGAGTATAGCGACCGCGGGGGATATCGATTGGTTACCCACTGCATGCGGATTCCAGACGAAATCTTTATTAAATTTTCCAATAATCCGTTCTCGGTACTCGATGCCGTGGTTGCAGGTGGGCATTTGGATATCGATATCGATGGCGTACTCCCAAAAGAGGGTAAGATCCAACCAGTAGCACTCATCGGACGGGCTCGAGCATTCGATCCAATTCGACTCCGTGCTTGGGAACGGACGCTCGGTCATCATCTTCTCATCCAGATTGTCGATAGCTGTTGCACCTCGACCCATCTTGCTTTCGTTGGTGGATCTGAAGTCTTCAGCTGGCTGGCCGCCTTGGTCAACATCTTGCCAGTCTCCACGCGCAAGGTAATTTCGTTTTCCACTGGGCAGCGCGCTGTCGCAAGCCGGAAATTTCGATGGACGAGCGCGCCGGATGATTACCATCTACTCCGTCGATGGCAGTTGGACGGCATCCGGATTATCCACTGCCATTCCAAGCCAGACAGATCAACCACGCCCGTCGCCACGCAGGCCAATGGCAAAAAACTCAATGGATGGACTTCCTTTCTGGATTACTGCCTGACCCAAAATCGGCTCGATGCGTTCCAGATCGCTATAGAACACGACGACGCACCCAACAATTTAAAATCACTCGACGACTTTGCCAATCACACTCGATCAATCTTGAAATTATGAAAAAATGCACTCATTTTGTTTCTTTATCTCGAACACTTTTCGAAGCCAACGGTTTTACTGTGGTGGATCAGGATCCGGATTTATTCACCGCCAACCAGACACAATCCCACCCTACGGATTCCGATATCTGCCACGTCGATTTGGACGAATTGATCCACCAACTCGAAGCGCTGGACGACATGATATTCGCCGCAGTGAATGGTGATCCCGATGCACTGGCAAAAGCCGAAACCCAGTGGCATGCAGTCGCCCATGCCACCAATAACGCACTCGTTGAAGAATCTCGAGAACAATACCTCCGCTTTGCCAACGATATCTGGACAACCCACCAGGGCAATAGGAATATCGCCTCTCAGCAGGTAGCCGCCGCGCGGGATATTATCGCCCTTCTAACCAGGTAACACCGTTCTGTAGTCTCCGGAAACGACCTTACGGTGAAGTCTGGGCACCATCGCGGAAAAAATTGACGGCCAATCTTTTTACCGCCAGATGCCAGTTGATTCCATCGGATCCATCCGATAAACTGAACACATTTGCAGCGGGACTGCTTGAACGTAGAAAATGGCAAGCTAGTCTGAAGGAGTTGTTCGTTCCATCCATTTTCAATCATGGAGAACCAGAGATGGGTGATAGGGGAAACAAGGACAAAAGCAAAAGGGAACCTCAGAAAAAGGCCAAGCTCAGTCTGAAGGAAAAACGGAAGCTGAAAAGAGAAAAGAAGAATCAATAATAGCGCTCGATGATGCATCGTCTAGCGACAGATTGCGATGCATGGCACGCCGCCATCGAGGGTGTCTGATATTTGGTACGGCTCGCCGAAATCGGTGAAGTACACTTCCGTAGCAAGAGATTCCGGAGGAGTTGTACTTATGCATCTGAACCAATCGCAACAAGCAGAGTTGCAAATGGAGAACTCCCTTGGGGAAAAGCTCAAGGTCTTGGTCGGCAGTTTGCCATCGAGTGGAGTCACCGTGGCCGAGATTCGCGACCTTGTCGGACAGGACGGATTATTGGTTTTCGCGGCGTTCCTGACCATCGTCTTCATGGTTCCTGTTTCGATTCCGGGTGTGAGTACCGTCTTTGGCGCAGCGATCCTGCTCATTGGCATCAGTCGCCTCCTTGGCTGCAATCTCTGGTTGCCTAAACGCATCGCAGAGCGCATCTTGCCGGCCGACAAACTACGTTCCGCGTTCAACCGGGGAAGCCGATGGCTCGATGCGCTGGAGCGTGTGAGCCGCCCGCATCGGCAGAATTGGCTGGTCTCCACGCGGCTTGCACGCACCTTCAACAACTGCGCCATGATCGCCGGCGCGATCCTGCTCATGGCTCCATTCGGCTTGATCCCATTCAGCAATACGCTGCCTGCCCTAGCGATTCTCTTCCTCTCGATCGGTCTGTTGCAGCGCGATGGACTGTGTATCCTGTATGGGCATCTTCTGAACCTTGCCACGGTCGTCTATTTTGCAGTGCTTATTCTCGGCGGCGGCGCCGCGATTCTAGAGGTGTTTCGGCACCTGGTGCGGTGAACAAACCGTTATCCACCACTCCCGATCTTTCGTGCGGCCCGTATGCCAAACTTCCAAAACAATGCCGGCCGAACAAAAAACTCCAACAATGAGCTGCTTATCAATCCGCCAATAATGACCGTCGCCACTGGATACAATATTTCTTTACCAGGTTCCCCAGCGGCCATCGCTAGCGGCACCAATCCGATGCCTGATGTGAGCGCGGTCATCAGTACTGGGGCCAGTCGCTCCTTGCCTGCGCGGATGATCATTTCGTGTGACCAGGTCTCCCCTTCGTACCGTACAAGATGCAGGTAGTGGTTGATCAGCAGGATACCGTTCCGCGATGCAATACCGCAAAGTGAGATAAAACCCACCATCGCGGCCACGGTGAGTGTCTGGTCGGTCAGATACAAAGCGGACACCGAACCGATGAAGGCCATCGGAAGGGCGGCCATTATCTGGAACGACAGGTTCGCAGAACGGAACATTGTGAAGAGGACGAGGAACACACCCACAAGAGCCAAACCGAACAGAACGACGATCACCCGTGATGCCGACTTTTGGCTTTCAAACTGCCCTTCGTAGGAGACGAAGTACCCCGTCGGCAGTGATTGTTCGATGGGTTTGATACGGGCACGGATATCACGGACCACGTCCACGAGCCCGCGGCCGGTCGTGTTACATTGGATAATGATTCGTCGTCTGACATTTTCGCGATGGATCGCGTTCGGTCCATGGGCCAGATAAATCTCGGCGATTGAATCCAGCATGGCCGTCCCCCCATCCGGCAAGTCGATGGAGAGCCGCTTCACGATGTCGAGATTCTCCCGAAAAGGCTCATCGAGTCGTACCAGCAGATCATAGGTCCGCTGCCCCAATAAGACTTCGGAAACGACCTCACCATTCATGGCGGTTTCGATGAACTCGTTGATATCTTCACGTACGAGCCCAAAAGTTTTTAAATTCTCGCCGTCGATTTCAATGCGAAGCTGAGGAATATCCATCTGAGATTCGACCTGAGGGTCGACCACACCTTCAATGCTAGCGATCACCTCCCGTATTTCCTCCGCTTTGGCTCGAAGGATTTCTAGATCATCCCCATAGAGCTTGATGCCCACTTGAGCTTTGACACCAGACAACATTGCCGAGATTAGGTGTGCCAATGGCTGTTCAACACTGGTCACAACACCGTGAACTTTGGCCAATGTTATTCGCAGGTTTTCGAGGATCTCTTCACGGCTGCGTTTTGTGGCGGAATCGAAACTGGCGATGAACTCGGAAATATTAACATTTACGGCATGTTCATCTAGTTCTGCCCGGCCCGTCTTGCGGACAAAGGTCTGCAAATCCTCGACCTGCTTCAGGTGGTCTTCGACTTGACGCGCAATCTCCTGGGAGGTATTCAGCGACGTACCAGGCGGCAGGACGACGTTGACCTGAACCGAGCCTTCATTGAACGGAGGTAAAAAATTCCTCTCTTTCTTTGAGATGGCATAGCAGGCAACGGCTACTACCAGGGTGGCGACGATGATCATGGTCAGGGGGATTCGAAGACTTATCCTAATAGCCCAACCGGCCACCTTTTGTAAAGCGCGCAGAAGGAATCCTTCGCTTTCGCGGTCCATGAATCTAGCCTTTGGCAGGAGCCAGAAGGACAGCACGGGCGTTACAGTCAACGACACCAGCAACGAGGAGAGGATCGAGACGATGTAGGCGATGCCTACAGGTGTGAAGAGTCGCCCTTCCATGCCGCCCAGGGCAAAGACTGGCAGGAAGACGAACACCACAATGACTGTACCAAAGACGACTGAATTGCGGACCTCCACACTGGCCTGAAAGACGACCATCAGTGGTGGTTTTGGCTTGTCGATGAGCCGATTTTCTCGCAAGCGGCGGTAGATGTTTTCAACATCCACGATCGCATCGTCGACGAGTTCACCGATCGCCACGGCCAATCCGCCCAAGGTCATTGTGTTTATCGATAATCCAAACCGATGGAATACCAGCCCCGTGATCACGATTGAGAGTGGAATCGCCGTGAGCGTGATGAAGGTCGTGCGAAAGTTTAAGAGAAACACGAACAAGATGACGACCACTAAAATGCTGCCGTCTCGAAGGGCTTTGACGACGTTTTCAATCGCCATATCGATGAAGATTTTCTGCTGGTAAAGCTCAGAGTGAATCTGAACATCTTCCGGCAGAGACTTCTGCAATTCCTTCAAAGCGGCTGCAATCTGTTCGGTGACATCTCGCGTATCGGCATCTGGCTGTTTATTGATTGTCAGCACCACGGCCGGTCCGCCAGCAAATGAGCCATCCGCCCGACGGATAAACGCGGCACTATCGCCCCGTTTCTCTTCTGGCCCTTCGACGACCCGGGCGACTTGGCTCAGCAGCAATGATCGACCATCACGGATCTTCACCACGACATCCTCCAAATCGTGGATAGTCTGGATGCGGCCCAAGCTGCGGACGAGTAACTCTTTAGGACCTTGCTCGTCAAGATAGCCTCCTGTCGTGTTTCGGTTGCTCCTTTGGACTGCCTCCTTGACTTCGCGCAACGTGACGCCGAATTTCAAGAGCTTGTTGGGATCCAGCAGCACCTGGAATTGTTTACGGTCGCCACCCATCGAAAATATTTGGGAGACGCCAGGGATCATGAGCAGCCGTTGACGAACCACCCAGTCCGCGAGAGTGCGTAGTTGCATGGGAGTAGTCTTGCCGTCTTCACTCCACATGCCGATGATCATGATCTGGCCCATGATCGACGAAATAGGAGCCAATTGGGGAATCACACCAGGCGGCAAGCGGTCGGAAACCGTCGTGATACGTTCGGCGACAATCTGCCGATCGTTATAGATATCAGTATCCCAGTCGAATTCTACCCAGATAACAGACAATCCCACGCCGGAGGTAGACCGGACTGCCTGGACACCGGAGGCTCCGTTCAGAGCGGTTTCCAATGGAAACGTAATCAGCGTCTCCACCTCCTCTGGTGCCATACCTGGCGCTTCGGTCATCACGGTCACCCGAGGCCGGTTGAGGTCAGGAAAGACATCAATCGGCAACCGGAAGATCTGCCAACTCCCATAAAAGACCAGGAAGATCGCGACCGCAGCCACAAGTAGCCTTCGCTTCAACGCGAAACGGATCAAGGCGTTCAACATCCTGCAGGCTCCTCATGTGGCTTTCAGTCATCAAGTGCTTTCAGTTGCCGAATACATTCCGTTATCTAGTGGCCATGGCCTGCGTGAAGATCTGTTCCGTTCCCGGCCTTTTTCAGCAAGGCCAGATTCATCTGGTAGGCACCCGACACAGCAACCACGTCGCCGGCACATAGGGAACCGTCGTTGCCTATCACAGCCCAGCGCTGGTCCCGGTATGCGACATGAACTGGTTTCCGATTGAACCGGTCGCCATTCTGTTTGAAAACAAACCAGTCCACTCCATCCTTTACGACGGCATCCACTGGTAACACGATACAGTTCCGCCACCTTTCGACGGGTACGCGCAGTTGAACACGTTGGCCCGGTTTGAAACGCCAACCGATGAAACAATGGCCGTCGTCAGTGAATTCGTTTCGCACAAGTTCGTTGGGCAATCGCACATAGAAGCGAAGGGCTCTGGAATCCACTTCCACTTCGTTCTCTAGATAAAGGATATTTAAGTCGGAGACAGAATGCGTTCCCTCGCCATTCGCTTCAATGACGGCCGTGATCGGTGCACTTTGGTTGGCCGCCTGATTCAACTCCTCTGAATCTTCCTCGAAGGCTCTTCCCTCGATGTACAATAATGCGTGATCGCTGAGTACGCAAAGTGGATCGCCAGCACTGACATGTTCACCTGGTCGAACATCAATTTGTGAAACCTGAAGCAATCGGGTATCTGTATTATCATGCGTTATTTCGACTGGCTGTGGTGCAACCATTGTCACTTGCTGAAGCAGCCTCAGATTTGCCTGGATCTCTTGAACCTGCCGCAACGTAAGACCGTGAAGAATCAAGGCTTGCTGTTGAGCACGACGACGAGCTTCGGCCTGCTGTTGTTCATACTGCCTTTCCAGAAGCTTCTTTCCGGCAATAGCGCCCGTGGCGGTCACCTTTTCCAGTCGAGCAACTTCCTGCTTGATCACATCGAGCCTCTCAATAGTTTCCAGGAATGTACTTTGGATATCTACCAGGTCTTCGTGTGTTAAACGAAGATCAAAAAGGGATTGCCCCGGAGCGACGGCTTCCCCTTGAACTGGATAGATCCGAGTTACAATACCGGTCATTGGAGCTGATACTTTAATCTCCGTGCGTCCAGGACGCCCCTTGACCATCGCTGGCACACTGATAGAACGATCGAAGTCTTGCAGCTGAACAGTTACCAAGTGAAGGCCAATATTCTTCTGGCTTTGAACGCTCAATTCGAGTGAGGTCTCGCCTCCACCGGGCATGACGTTGCAGACGGAGTGGCCATCGGTTTCCTCATGCTCGGATTTCGTAGCGTTCTGTTTCCCTTCGCCATCGTGGAAATGGTTTTCCGAGATGATTGGCAAGCCGTTGATTTGAGGCAACCATCGGCCGCGGAAAAGATATCCAGCCACGATACTCGCAGCAAATAATACGATGGTTACCAAGATGGCAAGTTGACGCATTCTCGGTTGCGTAATACGAAGCCATCGCCTTTCCATGACACGAGGCGACGGGGTATGATTCAATAGACACATGGTTGAAATCCTCTTCTCGAAAGAAAGCACCCGGGAACTATGGACGAGCGCTGCAGCACGTATCCAAAGGTACGTAGTGAAAAACCTGTGGGCCTAGCTGAGAGAGGTACGAATCAAAGCAAGAGTATTTGATTCTGCAAATAGAGCGGTATTGACGCATCGAAATGCGAGAGGGCCAGATCGGCCATGCTAGCTAGGTTGCGTGGAGGAGGCGGTGGCAAACACAAAATAGGAGGCAGGCAATGGATGGCATTTAATAGGTCATCCGCGTTGGATGAGTCCGGGCGTGTGAATGTGCACCGATTTTCACCACATCCCCGCCGGTTGCTATTGTGCTCGCCAGGCTGATGCTCGTGCTGGTGGCCAGAGTGCTTACAGGTGCAAGTCGTATCGATCGGAGGTGAAAAAACAATCTGGCTGTCATTAGCATGTGCTTGATGCAAGCAACAACCGGACACCATATGTACGGCTACAACAAACACGGCCACAACGTAACAAACCTTGTTCATGATCATTCCTGGACAAAATGCACCCTCTTAACGAATCATAACAGCCTAACTCCACTCAGACAATCTCATGTGCCGCAGTCGGCGCCCAATTCCGTCAATCTGCCAACATCAATAGTTCAGCCAGGTAGATGTTCGTGCTGGGCTTCCCGTCGATCTTTTCATGGCTCGAATAATATGATACCACCGCGCGATCCGGGGCGATTTGAACGAATCCCGGATAGGAATTATCACCTGCACTGGGTAATTCGGCGATTTCCCGGAGCGTGTCCCCGACGAGCCAGTAGAGGGTGGTGCGGGGTTGGTCATTGAGTGTCTTGCGCCCGCCCACCAGATCATGGCCGTTCCAACGGGCGAGCATCGGGCCTCCGATACCGCGGTCCAGATCGATGCGGGTCCACTGCGTGAGCGCGGGATTGGCCCGCAAGACTTGAGAATTCCGGCCGATCCCGCAATTGGCGACGGCCAGAGCCGACCCATCCGCCTCGAACAGGAATGCCGTTTCGCCCCCGTGATGTTCCTGAAACAGGGCCGCCTTCCGCCAGATCAGGCCGTCGTCCGATTCGAGCATCGCCGATTCAATGAGCGGATCTCGCTCCGCGCGGGTGGCGGTCTTCGCGAAGAGCCGTTTCCGCCGGCCACACAGATAGGCCTTCCCATCACGCGCCGCGGCGCGCCACACATAATGGCCATAGGTCCCCTCGAGCATCTCGGGGCCCTGCCACGTTGCACCATCCGAAGTCCAGACCGCGAAACCGAGATGCTCGTTGATCTCGCGTTGTTCCGGTGCCTTTTCCCCGCAATACCAGGCTCCCGAGTAAACGAACAGCTTGTCTTGAAATACCAGGAAATGGGGATCGCGAACGTCCCGGAGCGGCACCGCGAACTGGTGGACTGGATGCCATGTCTTCGTGTCGTCGCTGGCCAGGATGATAATCGATGATGTCGGATAGACACCATGGCCATTGGGACAGCTGCGGAATGTGAGATAGTAACGGTCTCGATATCGTACAAGATCTGTAAACGCATTGTGTTCCCCGTTATCGAAGACCCGCCGCACATCAACGATCTGGATTTCGGGTGGTCCGGTAGCCGCCATCGAAATGGCTGCAAGTAATGGGAGAAATAGAATCGTGCGTAACCACGGTACATTCATAAATCGCATCAAGATGACTCCCACGAAATGGAATCGCTGGGTACTCCTGCAGCATCCAGATGCCGTTCGACCTCCTGCCGGAATGTTTCGTCCGGGAAAAAACCGGGCATCATTCCATCGAGGCGTTCAAGCCACCCGCGCCGGCGCAATGCCAGTTTAAGTGTGCAGGTAAACGCACAGATCGATTGCTGGGCTGCCTCAATATAGAAGCCACCCAGTCAAGAAGCCCAGTAGTCAAGAAGCCCGGCTTTTATGAAAAGCCGGGCTTCTCGGTTCCATGCGCGGACGCATCGTTGTTGGAATGGACCTTCCACACCACCAATCAGAGCGAATACTGTGGAATTTTCATCGTTTCGCCGTCTTTCATCGCCGACAGGTGCGCGTAATAGCCGGGGACGGTCATATGCAGGGCGTCGATCACATCGACCGCCGGTTTGCGGCCGCGGAGAATGGAGTCGATGAAGTCGTCGCCAAGGTATCCGTGCGATCCGCCATGCCCGCCGGGCTTGACGCCCGGGGGCAAGGCGTATTTCTGGATCTGCAAGCCGTTCCGGAGTGTCTCGTCGTAACGTTTCTTCCCGGTCGCATCGCCGGTAAAAGACTTGTTGAATCCGGCATACTCGCCCCGGATGCGCCCCGCTTCGAGGTATTCCCCCTGCGAATGACAAATGATCATCCGGGATATCCCGCCCTCCGCGGTTCGGAACAGGCCGACTTCCGAATTAAAGATATTTCCAATCACGTTGGGGACCTGCCGGGAGTTTTCGAAATCTGGAGTTCCCTGGCACGAGACGTCGACAAAGTGCTTGTGCGTTACGCCGACATAGTAGGCCGTGGCGTGCGTCGGGTACCACATCGGGCAGCCGTTCTTCCGCCAGTCCTTGTAGGAATCCAGAGCCGGAGCGCCCAGAGTATGCGGATGGCAATACTCACCTTCGGAGTAGACGATACGGCCAAACACGTCGGCGGCATAGAGCTTCTCCATCGCATACAGGTCATCATGAAAAACGGATGTCTCGAACATCGCGTAGACCAATTCCTTGTTCTTCCGGCAACATTCCAGAAGTTTCTCGGCATCCTCGAAATCTCCCCGGAATGCAGGAACCGCGGTGGCAACATGTTTCCCATGCTCCATGCAGAGGATGGCATGCTTGGCGTGAGCCGGGGCATCCGTCGCGCAATAAATGGCCTCGATCGAATCGTCCTTAACCATCTCCTCCAAAGACGGATAGGTCTTCTCGCATTTGGCCTTCTGGGCCATGTCGGCGCAGCGATCGGTGAATAAATCGCTGACCGCAATCAACTCGACGTTGGGATGATTCTGGAGGTCGAATGCCAGGCCGAATCGGCAGACACCATGACCAACAATTCCAACACGCACCTTCCGGTCACTGAACGGCTTCCATTCCTTCGTCCGGTCATAGTCGGTCTGGGTCTGGTCAAAGCCGGGAATATTCTCGGCAGCCCGAGCGGAACCGAGCAAGGAACTTCCGGTAGCGGCAGCCGCGGCCGAAGCGGCCAAAAATGAACGGCGGGAAAGCTGTGCCATGGTAGTGTACTCCCAACGCGGCCGGAGGCCGCAACCAAATCCGAAATTCGAAACACGAAATACGAAACAAATACGAAGACTCTAAAAACGATTTTTCAAATCCAATCATGTTTCCAAATTATTCGGCCATTATAGGCCGGTGTTGATTCTTTTGTAATACACTTTCCACACTAAAGTGCCTGAAAGAATATTTCGATATAGTGGTCCTGCGTGATTGTTCACGCAGGGCCATTTGACCCATCCACGGCTACCATGGCGGCAGGGCGAGCGTGCCACCTTCGAGGTGGATGACGCTTCCGTTGATAAATCCGGCATCGTCGTTGATGAGAAACGCCACGGCTTTAGCCACGTCGATCGGCTTGCCCATGCGGCGAACCGGGATCTTGCGCGCCACATCGGCGTAGATTTCCTCTTTCGGCTTGTCCCATCCGGCGCAGGAGGCGGCCAGCATCGGCGTATCGATAGTGCCGGGGCTGACGGCCACGAATCGAATCCCCTGCGGGCTGTGGTCGGTGGTCAGGCACCGCATCAGGGCAACCAGGCCCGCCTTGGACGCGCAGTAAATGCCATGACCGGGGAAACCGATTTCCGCGGCGACTGACGTGGTGAAGCAGATCACGCCCTTGCCTTGCCGTTCCATGATCGGAATCGCGTGCTTGGCAACCAGTGCCGGACCGAGCAGATTCACGTCGATCACGGCATGGAAATCGTCAACCGCCAGTTCCGTGATTTTTTGAGTTCGCATGACGCCCGCGTTCGATACGACGGCATCGAGCCGGCCGAAATGATCCACCACCAGATCGATGCCCGCCTCGACATCAGGCTCGGCACGGACATCGCCATGATGGAACAGGCACGAGAGCCCCTCGGCGGTGAGTCGCAAAGCCAGGTCCTTCCCAGCCGATGGCTGGATGGACATGGCAACCACATCCGCGCCGAGCCGGGCCAGATGCTCGGTGCACGCTTCGCCAATGCCGGATGTACCACCGGTAACGAGCACGGCTTTGCCTTGCAGCGAACGCATGATTCTCCATCTCCTTTCCGTCGGTGGAAATTATCCTTGGTATCCTGCTCGCTGGCGGCGCGGCCGGCCCGCGCGGCGGAACTCGACCGCGCGGTCAATGAGCCGGAAGATGTCGTCATCCGGGCGGTAGCCGAGCAGATAGCGAGCCTTCGAGATATCGATCGCGAAATCCTGACCCACGGGATCGACCAGATCCAGCGTTTCGATGCCCAGTTTCTTGGCCGTGTATTCGGCCACCTCGACATAATCGAATGGATTGTCCATCGCGATCATGAACGTCTGACCCTCGATCCCCTCGCGGGTCAAGGCCAGCCGGTGTGCTTGGACGCAGTCCTCGACGGCGACGATATGCCGCCGCACCGGCCGGCCATCAGGATGCCTCAGTGCGACGGCCGCGTCGGCGCCGCCGTCGAATCGCGACCGCTGCGTGGCGCTCATTAAATCCCGCCACACCGGGATACCGAACGGCTCACCCGCCACGGTCAAATGCGAAAGGATATCGTCCTCCGCATGGATCCACGACATCCGCAGGATCACCGTGGGAACACCGGCCTGATGAAAGAACTGCTGGGCCATCGTTTCTTCGATCACCTTGGAGAGCGGGTAGTAGCCGGGATAGGCAACCAGCGGGATGTCCTCGCGGATTGGGACAGGCTGCGGATTGAAATAGATCCCATTGACGGCGTCGCCGCTGGCAAGGAGGAACCGCTGGACCGACCGGGTTCGCGCGGCCGCATCGAGCAGGTTGAACGTGCCACGGGCACTGACGTCGATGACGCCATTGCGATCTTCTTTGCACGTGGCCAGATGGATCACGGCATCGGACTTTCCGACCATCTTCTCGACGGCAGCAGGATCGGCCAGATCGAGCGCGATCTGGTGGACGCCGGGTACATCCACGGAATTCCGGTGGCGAACGGCGACGACTTCATATCCGGCTTCGACCAATGCTTCGCAGACCGGCCCTCCGAGCTTGCCGCTGGCCCCGGTAACCATCACACGCCGGATGGAGAGCATGGCCCCACTCCTTCTTCCTTGTACTGGATTAACTCGACAACGGCGCCGTCAGGCGTCTCGAAGAACGCCACCATGGCAAAGCCCACGTCAAATGGCTGCAGGAGCACCTTGAGCCCGCGCGAGGCCTCGTCGAGATTCGACACGCGGTAAGCCACGTGCGCGGACTGGCGAACCGGCCCCGTCACGGGGCTATCGGGCTCGTAGCGAAGCCACTCGATGCGATACGGATGCTTGCTGTAGTCGGTGATCCAGACGCGAGTCGGTTCAATGAAGATTTCGTCCGGCTTCTTCTCGGTTGTCACCATTCCAACATGATCGAATTGCATGGCATATCTCTCCCGGGATTATTGCCATTATGGATGGCATGTTCGGATGACACATCCTAACATCATTGCGAATTGAAGTGGACGATTTGGCCGGTCCGCGCCGATTCGCCGGCCGCCGCCATCAGTTCGACTGCGGCGCGAGATTCTTCGGGAAGGATCCGATCCGGCTTGCGGTGATCGCGGACGCAATCGGCAAAATAGCGCAACTCGGCCCGAAGGATTCCAAAGCGTTCGCCGAACGGCCGAGGCCAATACAAGGTGTCGGGCATTTGCGGGCCGTTCGGGTCATGGATCTCCAGGCCCGCTTCGCCGCAGTTGATATAGAGTGCTCCCTCGGTACCCACGATTTCCATGCGCGCGTCGATCTGATATGGAGTGCTCTCAGGCAGATGCCAGATCGATTCCACGACACCGACCGCGCCGTTGTCGAGTCGGAACAGCGCCCAGCCGGCATCGGCAAACTTGTTGGTGCCGGGATGCACTTCTTCGGCGAAAACATGGATCGGCTTGGCCTTGCTGAGCCAGAGCATCAGGTCCGCATCGTGGATCCCGTCACCCATCAAGGCCGAGATTTTATCCAAGACCTGGCGCCCGATCGTCTTCGACAGATTCCTCCGCGCGTGCATGGAAACGATGCGGCCGATGCGGCCCTGGTCGATCGCCTCCTTGGCCAGCACCACTCGGGGATCGAAGCGGCAGATATGCCCGACCATGAACAGCCCGCGGCTCTGCCGAGCGGCTTCGACGATCGCGTCGCACTGGGGCACGTCGGGAGCCATCGGCTTCTCGAGCAAAACGTTTTTATTTGCTCGGAGCGCATCAACGGCTATCTGGCAGTGGTCGTCGACGTGCGTCACAATGCTCACCGCATCGATATCAGGATCGGCCAGGAGCCGGTGATAGTCGGCATAGCGCTTCGGCACGGCGAATCGATCAGCCACCTCGTTGAGTCGATCCGGGCGCCTGGTGCATACGGCTGCCAGTTGGACGCCCGGCATGGCCGCCAAGGTGTCGGCATGCACCTCACCAAACCAACCCAGCCCGATGATTCCCCACCGCACCGCCTTCATCACCGATTCCTCCCTGTTGTCACGAGGGCCTTTGAATTTCTCGATGCCAGGATCCATTACACCTCGTCTGGTATTTCGTACGGTTTGCGGTACTCGCGCTTCAGATACTTGTCGGCCTCGGGATCATGGATGAAACGTTCCGTCACGGGATCGAGGTGCACGCTACGGCCGAGCTTGCAGGAGATTTTGGCCAGGTGGCAGACGCTTGCGGAGAGGTGGCCTTGCTCGACATCGGCGGCCAGATCTTCGTGGCGGCGGCTTCGGATTGCAGCCACCCAATTGCGGAAATGGGGAGCGCTCTCGGTAGCCCAGTCGATGCCGGGGCCGTCGGTTTTGAATGGGCCCGGCTCATTCTTGGGGCCGAGAAAGGTGTAATAGCTGCTGTAGTCGGGGAAGATCATATAGCCTTCGCTGCCGAAAAAGATCTCGCCAACGCACTGGTTCTCGGCGACAAAGGGATACGTGTCGCGCATTTGAGCCTCGCTATTGGTGTACCAGTGCCGGACCTCGAAGGTCACGAGTATTTTGCGCCCTTCCCACTGGCAGAGAAACGCCTGCGTATTTGGGGTATCCGCATCATCTTCTTCGCCAGGCACAAAGCGACCTCCCAACGACGCGACCGTGGAAGGATGGCTCTCCAGCTGAAGGCCCCAACGGATCTTGTCGATGTCGTGGACGGTCTGATTGGCAATGTCGCCACTGGCGAAGTTTTCAATCCAGTACCAACGACGATGGTTGAAGCTGCTGTACTCAACCATCTTCGCCGGGCCCACCCAGGCATCCCAGTCCAAGCCGTCCGGAACAGGTTGCGGGCGGTGTTTGCCCAGATTTCCGCGCAATTTATAGGTCATGCCACGAGCCATATAGAGCTTACCGATGACCCCTTCATGCAGTTTTTGAATCCCTTCGCAGACATTCGGGCTGGAACGGTTCTGGGTACCGATCTGTACCATGCGGCCATACTTGCGTGCCGCTTCGACCATCTTGCGGCCCTCCCAGATACACCACGTGGGTGGCTTCTCGACGTAGACATCTTTACCGGCCTGGCAGGCCCAGATCGTCTGGAGGGCATGCCAGTGATCCTGGGTACTGAAACTGACGGCATCAATGGATGGGTCGTCCAACAGCTTCCGCAGATCCGTGTAGGTGGAATAATTCCGGCCTGCCAGCTCCGGATAGTTGTGGCCCGCCGCGTCGAGCTTGCTCCGATCGCAATCACAAATCGCCGCGATTTCTACGTTGCATTCCCCGGCGATGGCAGCCAGGCTGCCGACATGGGATCGCATCCGCCCACCCAAACCGACCAGGCCCACGCGGATCCTATCGTTCGCGCCACGCTGTCCAAACGCGATTGCCGGGGCAGACAAGGTGGCTGTTTGGGCAGCGACCACCGCGGATGTTTTCAGAAACGTTCTTCGATCGGTATCACGCATCGCATCTCTTTGTATTTGCGAAACAACAGGCAGACCAAGCCACTGAGGCCGAATAACACCACCGATCCTGGTTCCGGAATCGTCAGCGGCGTGTACTGGCCTTGATGAAGTCCGGCGACCTGGGCGGCTGTGAGATACTGATCACCCCAGATAGCCACATCGTCCATCGCGCCCATGAAGAAATCCTTGTTTGGCCAGGTCTGATTCCCGAGTTTCAAGACTGCCTCGGTCCAGCCGGTATCATCCCAATTATTATGAATCAACTGATTGGGGATATTCTTGACGCTATCCAGCACAAGTTCGCCATTCAGATATTTTTTCAACTCGGTACCATCGTAGGTTACAGCCATATGGTACCACTCACCCAGAGATCCACCCCGGCCGATGTAGGATGAGCCGATATCAACTTGGAAAGCCGCATTCACTGGATTGTAGGGCCAGAAGTAATCGTACTGCCAGCCAGGAACACCAAGTTCCAGTTCATAATTCGGGCATGATATCAATCGCTGGTAACCGGCACCGCCACCCGGAGAAGTTGCATTGCTATCCTGCCGGATCCACAGTGCAAAGCTCCAGGTGCTGCCAAGATCTTTAAGAGAGTCGCTCTTCGCAACATGTACTGAATTGTAATTGGATCCGTTGGGCGAACCGAAGAGTAACGCGCCGCCAGATACACCCGATGTCCAGGCGGGCAGCGTCGTTCCGGGAAGCGCAGTTGGGGGATCGCCGGCTTCGGTTTCGGCAACCAGCATTCCCGTGTTCCCGTTACCGGATAAGTCGGCCGTGGCGTCGCCACTCCCTTCGTCAAAGGCCCAGTAAGCTCGCAAACCCGCGTTGGCGCTGGTGGCCATCATAATAATCGCAAGCACCGATAGAAATTCTCTAGCTTTCATCTCATGAGTCCTCTCCAGAATGACACCGAT
>JAFGFZ010000154.1 GCA_016930815.1 Pirellulales bacterium
AAACTCCACCAAAAGCCTACCGGCAATAGGCATGCCAGTACAAGTGGCCACATCAGAAAGGATGTCAGCACGGATGATACTCGGAGTCCGGACAAAAGCTTGCCCCAAAGGATTTGCCATGGTGTGATCAATGTGGTCAGGAGCAGATCGAGTGTTTGTCGCTCTCGCTCGCTGGTGATACTACCGGCGCAAAACACGGGCCCCACGAGCATATTGAAGAGGATCACATAACTCGTATACCAGGGTGCATATTGCGGCCAGACGAAGAGGCAGACGGCCATCACCGGAATAGCCAGGATCATGCTGAGCTGAATGACGATCCTGAGCATCAAGGTGCCTTGGCTGAATATCTCGCTACGCATTTCCTTATCAAAGATCGGATTCGCGCCATCCTCGATAAAGTCGGTTCGTTTGGGCGGGGCAAAAAGCCGGTCGGGAAACTCGTCGCGTTTGATGTATAATCCAATCGCCTCCTCCGCCTCCGCTTCCAGATCCACTACCTCCTTGCCCTCGCTGCCAACATCGGCCGGATAGAGCAGGCGGTAGCTTGTCCGCATCCAGAGAAAAACAGAGCTGGCAATGCATCCGATCGGTATCACCGTCACGACAATGAACAGCCGTGCCCTTCCGAAATCTTCCAGCCACCTCCATATCAAAATCCCAAGAATGGCCAGTGGCAGGATCAGAAGATACGAAACAACGAGCGCGGCGGGCGTCCGGCGGAAAAAACTGCTGCACCAGAGCGAAATCATCCCAAACAGGATAATCGAGAGGACCATTGCCAAATACGCGGCAAAGACCTCGTATGGCGAGACGCCTCCCAGTGGCAAGCAGAGCATGACAATCGGCAGCGAACAGAGCATGAGAATTGCCAGATGCGTCAGCGATGCGATCAGTTTCCCCAGGACGATCGCACCCGGGCGAATGGGGCTGGCGAGGAGCATTTCATAGCTTTTGCGTTCCTTTTCTCCGGTAATCGCCGCAGCCGCAAAACTCGGCGCCATCAGCGACGCCAGGAGATACTGGCCCAAAAAAAACATCCCAACAAGCCGTTTCGATGCATCGGGATTCTGAGTCAGGTCCAGAGTCCGATCTTCCGGCCAAGCCAGATAGACAATCCAGCCCAGAATCGCAACATAGGCAAACAAGAGCACGAACGATCTGACCTGCCGCAGATTCGTCAGCAATTCGTGTTGTAGCACTGGATTCTCTAGGAAATACATGGAGAATCGGCCATTTCAATATTCACGCGGCTTCACTCGACCCGCAACCCGGCTCGGAAGTCCCATGATTCTCAAAAAGCCTTCCGCGTCGTTCTGATTGTACGAACCACCTGCTTCCATCGTGGCGACATCGGCGTCGTAGAGGTTATTGGGGCTTGTTCGCGAGTGAACCTCGATGTTGCCCTTATACAGGCCAAGTGTCACTTCACCGGTCACAGGTTGCTGAACCTGCCGATTGAATGCCATGAGGGCGTCCAGTTTCGGTGTGAACCAGAAGCCATTGTAGACCATCTCGGCCACTTCTGGAGCAAGGCGGTCCCGCAGGTGAATCAGGTCCCGATCCAACGTGATCTGTTCAATTGCTTGATGCGCGGCGTAGAGGGTTGTTATGGCCGGCGCCTCGTAGACGCCTCGGCTCTTCATGCCAACAAAGCGGTTTTCGACAATATCAATCCGCCCAATACCGTGACGGCCAGCCCGTTGATTGAGAGATCGAACGATTCCATGCGGGGTGAGCGGCTCTCCATCGACCGACACCGGAATACCCGACTCGAATGCGATCCGGACCTCTTCGGTTTGGTCCGGGGCTGATTGCGGTGAGACTCCCATGCCAAAATCGACTGCGGCAACTCCATTGACTGTCAAATCCTCGAGCTGACCGGCCTCGTAGCTGATATGCAGGCAGTTCTCATCCGAGCTATATGGTTTCTCGGCACTCGCCTTGACTGGAATCTTCTTCGCGCGACAGTAATCGATCATTGCACTCCGGCCGGGAAACCGAGACCGGAAGCTCGCATTCCTCCATGGGGCAATGATCTGGATATCCGGCTCCAAGGCCTCGGCGGCGAGTTGAAAACGGCATTGGTCGTTTCCTTTGCCCGTCGCCCCGTGGGCATACGCCGACGCCCCGACCTCGCGGGCTACCTGCAAACAAATTTTCGAGATCAGCGGCCGGGCAATCGAGGTGCCGAGCAGATACATGTTTTCGTACTTCGCCTGCCACTGCAGTACCGGAAACGCAAAGTCGCGGCAAAGTTCCTCCTTCGCATCCACAATGCGAGCCGTCTTCGCACCCATGGCCCGGGCCTTCTTTAGGATGGCTGCCTGGTCCTCGCATGGTTGCCCGAGGTCGACGTAAATGCAATGCACGTCATATCCCTCGTCCTGAAGCCAACCCAGGATCACCGACGTATCGAGTCCACCAGAATAGGCAAGTACACAACTTGGCATGGTTCCACCTATTCTTCTGCCACCCAGATATTCCGGAATCGAACTGGATTCCCATGATCCTGGAGAAAGATCGGGCCCGGTTCAGGTCCTTCCGGAATCACATTTCCTGGCGTAACATCTGGCAATTCAAGGTCTTTATGAATGACGATGCCGTTATGACGAATGGTGATTCGGGCGTTCTTGACTTTTTTACCGTCTTCGAAAACGGCTGCCGTCAAGTCAATATCATAGGTCTGCCACGCAAGGGGAGGATAGCACATGTTGACCTTCGGTGCCGCGACGGTATAGATACCTCCACATTCGTTATCTTTGCCTTCCAGACCGAACGAATCGAGGATTTGGATTTCGTACCGGCCCTGGTAATAGCAACCGCTATTGCCCCGGCCTTGCCCGCGGTCCTTTGGCATGAAGGGCGTACGGAATTCAATATGGCATTTGGAATTTCCGAATTTTTGTTTGCTGGTGCAACCTTCCATCAGCAATCCATCTTCGGACATCCTGCCATCTTTGAAATGGTCCGCGGTTGTTCCATCGAATAACAGGCTAGCCCCTTGCGGCGGTTTCATGCCCAGCGTGGTGCTTTTGCGGCCCACCTTTTTCAACGTGCCTAATTCGTCAGCCCAGGGCCCGATCACAACGAGCTTGCCGCCGCTGATGTTCAGCGTGACTTCAGCTTCCTGGAGCGTGGCGGTTCCGTCACGCATGGCCCCTTCGGCGATGCGTTTATTCCGGCCGTTCCATCCGTCGCCCGGCAATCCCCCTTCGTAGCCGACGGCCTGAAATTTGCCATCACCGAGTGCAATGACCTGAATGCCCCACTTTTGTTCCTGACCATCAACATCCAGGACACCCGTATATTCGCCCTGGATGGCAAAATCCTCTTTGAATTCGGCAGGCACGTCCTCGTCCGCAGCGTAGGCAAATGAAAGGAAACCCAGCAGCATGGCCAGCGCCATCATCGTCACAACATTTCGCATGATCAGGACCTCCAGGGAATTAAGAAGCACGGACTCGATTTCGCATGATACCGGATTCAGAAGAACAGGGCATCAATCCGTTTGATTGTGACCTGGGACTTACTCGGAGTCAATGCATTTCCCCACTTGATATCCTGACGCAAATATCCGCCGATTATTCCCCACTTGGCTTGTTTTTCGCCGGCTTCAACTGGTCGATTTCGACGCGCATGAGCCAATCGCCGCCCGTGAATTGACCAGCCATTTGGTCCGGTTTCCCGACGAGCGATTCACCCTCCGCATCATGGCTGAGATAAACACCTTTTGTCCGTTCCGCATGAAATCCGCGCAGATCACGAACTTCTTCGGGACCACTGTCGGCTTCACGCGGAGAGTCACCCATTCACTGGATCCGTGTTTGAACTTCTTATACGGAAACGGGAAATCGGCGATCGGCTTGAACTTTTCATCGCATAGCGTGATATGAAAATCCTCCTTGGGCGCCGCTGGATACCCGTACCGGGAGCCGTGCAGCCGGACACTCGTGAGATACCAGGTGCCGTCAGGAGATTCAAACGCCGAGGCATGGCCGCGAGGAAAGCTCTTCCGGCCGGCCGGTTTGCCATCGTCGTTCGCTAGTTCCGTCGGTTTCCCTGTCAAGTCGGTCGACTTGACCTCTCCTTCGCTCGATCCGTTTTCAAACGGATTGGCCCGACTCGCTAACTCCAGCACGATCCACGTGATCCGCCCGCCACGAATCTCGACCTCCTGCTGTTGAGGATCATGGCCATCGAGTTCCACCTCAATGGTCATTTTTTTGACTCCCGGTGGCACTTGGAATAATTGATTCGATGTTCCCCGCGGTTGGCCATCGATCTTGATATCCGCCCCGGCCGGATTCGTGCTGACATACAGCTGCGTGCTGCGAACTCGATTTCTCTGTACCGATTCCTTTTCTGCCGCGAACACGAATACCGCCATGAAGCTCAACGCGATACCGCAGCAGCCTATTCGCATCGTATGGGTCCGGTTTTTCCAATACATGGTGACGTTCCCAACGCGGCCGAAGGCCGCAACATCGTAGGTGGGTCTCTCCGAGGCCCGCATTGCCACCCCACAATAACATTCTGAAAGATGAGCGCACCGAGCTCGCATGGAACAGTATAAGACTCGCAGAACATCCGCATGGATAGTCTAAAACCGAGCGAGTGCTCCACTATATCATATTTGCCCGCTGGCTATGGAATCTGTCCAACATTCTTCATTGAAGCATCCATTTGAAGTAGAATATTTGGGGGGCATCTATCATATCATTGCGTGTCCATCCATCGGGTCCGTGATATCACGGGAAACCGAGGAGTCGAGATCTCAGTTGAATCATGCTCAGCGACACCCATGCCACACTGTTGGATCGGTTGCGCGACGCGTCGGACGCGTTGGCATGGGAGGATTTTTTCGAACGATACTGGCGGCTTATCGTTCAGGATCAGCGGCCGGGGAGTTGAATATACCGAGCGAAGCGAGCCCCCGACCTGATTCCCTGTCCGCTGGATCCGTTGGTTCG
>JAFGFZ010000021.1 GCA_016930815.1 Pirellulales bacterium
ATTGCCAACCATCACTCCATGTGCAACAACTGCTGTGCTTCCAAGAAGGCATTTGGTTGAAGTTTTTATCAGCCCAGGGTTGGGGTGCGGGTGTTTTGTATTTCAAAACACGTTCTTAGGCGATCAGTCGTGAATTCGATGAACTGGCTGTCGTTATTGCGACACAAGTCACGAGCATATTGAATCGTCGTTTTCTCATTGTCCTACCGTTGATGGCTATGACGGCAGGGCTTTCAGGATTGCCGGGTATTGATGGTAGATACTGACCACCAGTTCGCCGAAGAGGGTATTGGCCCAGGCGAACCAGCTGCGGGAGTAGTCGGCTGGGTTGTCTTTGTTAAAGGATTCGTGCATGAATCCAGTCCCCGCGTGCGTGGCTTTCAGCATCGCCAGACAGGATCCGATTTCCGCGGGATCGTCACTGGTCAGGGCTCGAAGGATAATTCCCATCGGCCAGATCCCGTTCTTGCCGGTATGGGGACTGCCATACCCCTCGGCCGCCTTGCCCCGCAGGTACCAGGGATTGTCGTCACTAAGCAGATACTTGCGGGTATCCCGATACAGCCTGTCGCTCGACGGATAGATCCCCAGGTAACTCAGGGATATCAGGCTGGGAACATTGGCATCGTCCATGAACAGGTGATTGCCAAAACCATCGGCTTCATAGGCATAGATCCGTCCGTAATCTAGATGCGTGGCTGTCCCCCATGTATCCACGCCCTTCTGCACCTCATCGGCTAGAGCCGTGCATTCCTGGGCGAAGGCCGGATTATTCAGGGCACTAGTGTACATTACCGCTAACTGCCGAAGCACCTGGTTGGCAAACAGATTGGAAGGAATCAAAAACGGCAGGACCGTGGCATCATCCGAGGGTCGGAACATGGAACAAATCATGCCAACCGGGCGCATGGGCCGGCCAGTGCCTTCGTGGACCGGGGCATCGGTCATCCGTGATGTTTCGCGTATGAAACGGTACGGGCTGGTACCATCCTTGCGCTGTTCGGTTTTAAAAGTGTCCACAATCGTGTGCATGGCCCGGTCCCAGTCGGCGTCCAATACGGATGTATCTTGAGTTGACTGGTAATACGCATGGGCCAGACGCACGACATAACAGAGCGAGTCGATCTCCCACTTGCGCTCATGCACTCCGGGTTTCATCTTCGGCCGGTCCCTGTTCCACTCCGATACGCGGGATAGGTCCTTGTAAAAAGCGTTTGCATACGGATCCAACAGCACACACTTGACCTGCCGATTGATCAAACCTTGGATCATCAAGGCCAACTTCTTGTCCTTGTTGATCAGTGGCATGTAGGGCCAGACCTGGCAAGTGGAATCCCGCAGCCACATGGCGTCAATGTCACCGGTGATAATAAAAGTGTCGGGCTTGCCATCGATCACTTCGTAATCGACGGTCGTGTCGAGGGTGTTGGGATAGCAGTTTTCAAACATCCAGGCCAGTTCCGGATCCCGGATCTGGGCCTTGACCTCGGCAATAGTCTGATCCACGGCGTTACTGACAAACGTACGCTTGTCCGGCGCTGGCCGATTCGTGACAAAAGAAGGAACGGTCTGCGCCCAGCCATCCGATCCGATCACATGCAATCCCACGGCCGCGGTGACGGTATTCTTTATAAAGATACGTCGAGTAATCATAGCAATCTCTCTTTGAATGGTCTAAGGTTTTGCTAGGTATCCAACTGATTCAGCGCAAACACATAGGCGCCGATCGCGACGGCTCGGCTCGTATCGAGAACAGCATGGCCTATTCCCAGACGTTTAAGCGAGTCGTACGGGATGTTCTTTTCCGTGCCCGGCACTTTGATTTGCTTGACATTGCCCTCCAAAAACTGCAGGCGTTGTGCTGGACTTTCCAGATCGAAACAACGCTGCACGATACGCGGTAGTTTTTCGCCACGGTAGCTTTCGATGGTGCCATTCATTTCCGCAAGCACCGCATCGATGAATAACGGATACGCCGCCGCCAGCCCGCCACCGATCACAATCAGGCCGTCCATCAGGGTGATTGCATTGGCGAGGGCATCCCCAATGACCTCACCCATCTCGGCGAATGCCTGGCACGCTGCGGCTTGATTGCCTTCCTTTTGCCCCATGCCGATTTCAAAGATGTCCTTCGGGGAAGGCGCCGAGGCCGCATCGATCCCGGCAACCTCGGCATAGGATCCCTGGACCGCCCGAATACTGACCCCTTCCTCGGCAAAGCACCGAGGCCGGCGTTTGTTGCGTGTGATCCAGATCTCACCGGCCGCCGAATTATCGCCCATATACAACTGACCGTCCGTGACGATGCCGGCCCCGAATCCAGTGCCTAGGGTGATACCAAAGAGATTTCTGAAACGCTTGGGTGAACCGGCTGTTGCGAGCATTTGATTCACCTTGGGCAATAATCCACCGATCGCCTCCCCGTAGACGAACAGATCCCCATCATTGTTGATGAAGACGGGAACACCGAACGCCTCTTCGAGAAACCCGCCCAAGGCCACGCCGCCCTTGTATGCGGGCAGGTTCCCCATGTTGTCGATGATCCCGTTGGGATAATCGGCCGGGCCGGGAAATGCGAAACTGATGGCCACGGGAGCCTGATCCAGTTGCTCCTTGACGGCCCCGAATCCCTGCACCATGGAGTTCAGGCTCTGTTCAAGATCCTGGGCATGCGCCGGCAAACAGACGGGACGAACCACTTCATTCTTGCCCTGCACGGCGGAGAATACAAAATTCGTGCCCCCGGCATCGAGGGTCAAGACAATACGTTGGTCGGTTTGATAATCCATGTCTGGCTTCCTTTGCAGCGGAGATTAGGCCGTCTCAACCGGCTTCTGGGATCCCTTGAGGGAGATGATCAACAGGTAGACAAAACAGACCACCGGAACCAAGAAAGCTTTGGCATCCAGGCCGATATCCATGAGTTTACCCATGATGAGTGGCACAATAGCGCCACCGGCAATGGCCATGCACATGAGCCCGCTCAGCTCGTTGGCTCGTTCCGGGCGCTCCTCCACGGTCAGCGAGAAAAGCATGGGCCAGATATTGGCAAAACCCAGGCCGGCCACCACGGCCCCTACAATCGCGATGGATTGGGATCCGATCATGATGATCCCGGAGCCCAAGACGCCCATCAGGGCCGAAAGGCGGAAACAGGTACGTGGACTCATCTTATTTAAGATCGCCCCGCCCAGGAGCCGCCCCACGGTCAACATCAAAAAGAAGAGGACCGGCCCATAGGTATTGGCAGATTCCGCATCCATACCAAGATCACGCAACCTCGGTTTCAGGAACCGGCCCATGGAAGCCTCGGCTCCCACATAAAGGAAGATGCCTAGCACGGCCATGAAAAAGATCGGCTCCCTGAGCAGCCGCAGGCTGGAACCGATACTCGGTGGGATATCTGCCTTGGTCTCTTTGACCTTCACGAACCTCACGGTGATAAAGGCCAGGATCATCAAAACGCAGAACAGCGGGAAAGCACCGCGCCAACCCATACTTTTGAAGAGGGCGACCGTTGCAATGGCGGTGACGATATAGGTCGAAGCCGTACTGCCGACTCCCTTGATCCCCTGGGCCAAGGCCAGATTGCGCCCATAGCATCCCTCCGGACTTACGTCCCGCATGATCGGATTCCCAGCGACCTGCAGAAAGGTGGTTCCCACGCCGAGCAAGAAAATGCAGCCCAACAGGAGGGGGAAAGGAGGCACAAAGATTGACGGCAGGACCAAGGCAGCGGCATTCAGACCCAATCCCAACAGCAGGAGATTCTTCTTGCCAATTCTGGCAGCTAGCAAACCACCGGGCACGCTGAAGACCGCGAAGGCGATGAAGACCATGAACGTCAGGAGCGTAGACATCACATTGCTCAGCTGGTAGGCCTCCTTGACCGCGTCGGAACCGGGGCCCATGGCATCGGCCAATCCCATGAGGAAAAAAGCTAGAAGAATCGGTAGCACGTTGAAATTCATCTGGCATCCTTTCGTCGATAACAACAACCTGAAGAGCGCCGAGCTGGTGGCTCCCCATATGTATGGCCGAACTAGCGGATTTTACTTGACATCGAAACTGGCGCGGCTTCGGGAGCGCTGGCCCACTGTTTCTGAGGAGCCGGCCCCATATCGAATGTGAGGGTACCGCCGTTCTGGATTTCGTCATGGCCGATCCAGGTCCGGTTAAAAGTCTCATCATTCAAGCGGGCGCCCTGAATGTAACAATTCTGAACATCATTACCCGGAGCTTCGATCACGAACTCGCGCCCATTCTCCAGGCTCAGAGTCGCCTTCTGGAAAAGAGGTGCGCCAACCACGTATTGACCGGCACCGGAACAGACTGGATAGAAGCCCAAAGCGGAAAAGACGTACCAGGCCGAGGTCTGGCCGTTATCTTCATCGCCACAGAGCCCATCCGGCTGATCCGTGTACATCCGGTTCATGACCTCGCGTACCCATTTCTGGGCCTTCCAGGGCTGGCCGGCATAGTTATAGAGATAGATCATATGCTGGATGGGCTGATTGCCATGAGCATACTGGCCCATATTCATGACGCACATTTCCACGATCTCATGGATCGGGAAACCGTAGTAGGAACAATCATAAACAGGAGGCGTGGAAAAGACCGCGTCCAACTTGTCAACAAAGGCCTGGCGACCGCCCATGAGATCGATTAAGCCTCTCACATCGTGAAAGACCGACCAGGTATAGTGCCACGAGCACCCTTCGGTAAAATCACCACCCCATTTTTCCGGCACGAATGGGCTCTGCCACGTCCCATCCTTTTTCCGGCCCCGCATAAAATTGGTGCCGGTATCAAATAGATTGCGATAGTTCTGTGCCCGCTGATGAAAACGCTCGATTTCCTCGGCCGGACGCCCCAGATCCTGGGCGACTTGCCAGATGCAGTAATCGGCCAAGCAGTATTCCAGCGAGCGTGCAACACTCTCGTTGATCCCTACATCGCACGGGACATAGCCCAGCTGATTGTAATGCCTGACACCCAAACGTCCGACCGAATGGAGCGGTCCTTCGTTTTCGCTGTTTTTCAGCATCGCTTCGTAGAGGGTATCCATGTCGAAACCACGGATCCCCTTGAGGTAGGCGTCGGCAATCAGGACGGCCGAGTTGGAGCCAATCATACAATCCCGATGACCGGGGCTGGCCCATTCCGGTAACCAGCCGCTCTCCTTATAGGTATTGGCCAGCCCCTCCAGAATGTGCGCATCCTGAGTCGGATACATTAGGGTAAAGAAGGGGAAGACGGCGCGGAAGGTATCCCAGAAACCATTGTCGGTAAACATGTAACCCGGCTGCACCGTGCCATTGTAGGGGCTGTAATGTACTATCTCGTTCTTCGCGTTGGACTCGTAGAACTGGCGGGGAAATAATAGCACTCGATACAGGGCCGTGTAGAAGGTACGTAATTGCTTGAGGGTGCCGCCCTCTACCTTGATGCGCCCCAGTTCCTGGTCCCAAATCCGCTTGGCCCGGTCGCGAGTATTATCGAAGCTATCCTCCCCTATCTCCCGAGCCAGGTTCAACCGTGCCTGCTCCGGACTGATGAAAGAGGAGGCCACGCGCACATGCACTTTTTCGCCTCGTTCGGTCTTGAAACGAACCACGGCCATGACATGCTTCCCCTCGCTTTGGCGCGAGTCCTCTTGTAGCTTGCCTTCCTTCCAGGTCAGAGCCTCCTCGAAATCATGATCAAAGGCCGCGATGAAGTAATTGTGAAAATTATCAGGGACACCACCATTGTTGTAACGACAATAGCCAACAATGGCCCGTTCTTCCGGCAGGATCTTGACAAAGGATCCCTTTTCGAATCCATCCACCACGAGATAAGATCGGTCCGAGGCGGGATAGGTAAACCGGAACTGAGCCGCTCGTTCAGTCGGTGCGATCTCCACCGTGACATCCGGATCCGATAAATACACCCGGTAGTAATAAGGCCGCGCCTCCTCGGACTTGTGCGAGAACCAACTGGCCCTGCCATCCTGGTCCACTTTCAGGTCCCCTACAATCGGCATCAGGGCAAACATACCATAGTCGTTCATCCATGGACTGGGTTGATGCGTCTGTTTGAATCCCCGGATTTTGCGAGCTCCGTACTGATAGGTCCAGCCATTGCCCATCTTGTTTGTCATTGGAGTCCAGAAATTCATGCCCCAGGGAACTGCAATCGCTGGGTAGGTATTACCATTGGAGTAGTTGAATTCGGAATCCGTCCCCACGAGGGGATTCACGTAATCGGCTAGGGACACTTCCATTGTCTGGCCAGTGGACGGGAAAATTCCCAAGCCCAATAACAGGACGGCTTGCATCAGATCCGTAATGGTTGTTCTGGTTTGCTGAATCATCCGCATTCCCTATCCATGCGCGCTTGTTTGGGATAAAAAAGTATCACAATATCCGAGAGAACCAGATTACCTGGAGATAATTGACAAATCAAGAGAAGAGAGGAGAAAGAGAAGAAAACGAGTAGAAAGCGACTTCGCCAATCGCGGATCGGGGAATCGGCCAGCAGACAGCGAGCGTCTTCGTCACCGCAGTCGTACAGAGACCTGCGTATGTGCCCCGGATAAAGGGGACATTCTACTTTTATCTTGCCATATTTCTCGGTTTCACTAGATCAGGATCATGCCATTCCCCGAATCGACTCTTCGCCCCCACAGAAGGCCGAAGAAGAAGAAGGAAAAGTAGAATGTCAACTTTTCATACCTATCACACTTTTTCGTCCCCCTTTTTCGTCCGTCCCTTTTTTCATCCTTTTTCGTCGCGCTGCGCTCGATTTCAGGGCTCCGATTGGACTCGATAGGCCTTCAAAACGCGGCCTGGACCTTGAAAGAAGATGATTCTTCGATTCCAGATCCGCCATTGATCTCTTCCATGACTCTGGAATGCGCTATTCGGCCGATCGAAAAAGTGAGTAAAAGACCCATATAGAGAACGGCGTGCCATTCGATCAGGAATTCGCTCTTCAAACAAGGAGAAAACGCGCCGTTGAATTGCA
>JAFGFZ010000155.1 GCA_016930815.1 Pirellulales bacterium
CCGACCCAGATGTCGGCATTCCCCTGGTCGACAAGCAAACTTGCTTTGCGGATCAATCCGACAAACAACCCCCCTTGGATATTAACAAGCACGATTGAGAATACGACACCCACGAGAGCCGTCAGGAGCTTACCGCGATCGGCGATCAATGTTTTGACGGCAAGGGACCACATATATATCCTAACTTATTGATTTGAATATGATTCCGATCATTGAATCATAGCCTGCAAGGTAACTCGTATTCTGGTTCAAGCGTCAGTCGTTCCGAATCGTGCCGTGAGAATCTACGCAATTCATATAATCCATATAATCAATATTTCGTCGGTGAATATCCTACCACTTAAACTACAACACTATTAATAGAAGTTTGGGTGAGTGCGGGAATCCGCAGTCACAGAGAACATCGCACAACCACGTGCGGTATGAAATGAATCATATGCTAGCTTCAATGATGGATATAACTTCAATGCAAGCAGTTGCTTTCCTCAAAGCCCAGCATTCCTGAAAAACCGGGCTTCAGTGAGGCGGTGTCAATTGGACGACCGTGCAGATGTCGAACATTGGGATTTGAAGAGCTATCTGCCCGGCGTCTACGCGTGGCACTCTATTTGTAAGAAAATATCCCTATCCTTCGATCGTCAGACCTAATATGTATACTCCCCATCTAATCCCCAGGATGGAAACGGGATTCAGTTGTCTCCATCACCAGAGAACGATCCCCGGCAACTCCCAATAAGATTGATGGAACAGCCGTGTTCGGAACAACCCTGATGGGAGCCGATGAATTCTTCAAAAAAATCTCAAATGGTTATTGACAATAGAGTAAATTTTGCATAATTATAAAAGATCTAATATTGCATAAATCTGCCATATTGCCTAGTATTTCTATTCGTTAGTGTCGGTGTAATCCGAATTTTTGTCGTAATCCGAATTATTGTCAAGTATCTTTGATAAAAGATTGCTAGAATTTTTTAGCATATGTGAAGAATCTCATAGGTGGATGATCCATCATCGAAGAGTGACCGCGATTCTCACTTTGTGAAGGGTCGTTCTATGGCGCCGCGTCGGGTCCTGTTTTCTGACTGGAAGGTGGATAATCCGGATATTTTCATGAACTTCACATTTTTGTAAGTTGTTTGATTAAAAAGTTTTACGACTATATTGCGCCAAATCCCGAGGGGTAACGCGACGCTTAAACAAAGGGAGGGGAATTGATGTAAACCATTTGCTCAGTTGTGCTTTGGATTATTGGCTTCAAAAAGCGCAACTTCAAAACTTACGCGTTGGATCCCGAATCATCCGGATTTAATGGCCATTCATCACTAGTACTGATGCCGCAGCAGAAATGGCGGATCCGGATTTTCTTCTCTTATCAGCATCCTGCATACGGCTGGCCGCAATGAGATTCAAGAGATACTCAGTCTTCTCATCTGTGCTCTTGCGGTTGGTCGCAACGAGGCTTTTGAAATATCCAAGCTAGGTTTCGTGGTAGCCTCCCATTATGGATTCTCAGATACAATCAGGCTTCATTTTTCAGGGGTGGACAACTTGAGAGAATCAGATAATGTAAGATACGGATTTTAGGCTAGAAGAGTCAAGAAAGAAAAAGTTTGACGACTAAGCCGAGTTTTCGTGTGATTATAGTTGTCATGGATAATCTGACGATCTTAGCTAAGAGGGCTTCACCTCTCCGACATTGGATCATAGGTATTTCCAGATCGATGATTATTCCTGGCGGATGTTGTGATGCAAGTGAGTTACCTTCTTTTCTCCATCTTATCAACACTCGATCCTGTGATCATTAGGTCAGATTCGCCCTCTGTGGATTTTTTAACGATGCAGGAAGTTTGTCAAAGTTCTATGAATTGGTGTTGGTTCTCTTCAATTCCCTTTAAAAAAATCAAAAAATCCGTCACGTTTTATTACCTAGTCAAACACATTGAATCTGGAGTAAGTAATTGAAATGATTGCAGAATTACAGTCTCGTAGGCGAACACCCTTAAAGGGAGATGGCGTTCATTTGAGAATTGCATCCACAAGAGAGGAACGCCAATCCGCTTTTAAACTCACGTATCAGGCATACCTTCAGACCGGTCTATGCAAACCAAATCCTTTTGGCATGCGTTTTACAACCCATCAGTTGTTACCGACGACGGATATTTTTATTGCCACACGACACGGTGAAGTGATCAACACGCTGAGTCTCGTTCGCGATAGCAAGAAGGGGCTACCGTTGGAGGAGATCTTTCCATACGAAGTGGAAGTCCGCCGTCTGGCGGGATTGCGGTTGGCGGAGGTCACTTGCCTGGCCGATCGTGAAAGAGGATCGGCCTGTTTCTTTGCTCTCTTTTGCGATCTTTGCCGGCTGATGGTGCAATACGCAGAAAAGATCGGGATTGACCAACTGCTTGTAGCCGTTCATCCACATCACTCTTGCATTTACCGCCGCTATATGGCATTTGAGCAAATTGGCAGCCAGCGGGAATACTCGGCCGTCCAGGGCAATCCTGCAGTTGCATTGTGTCTAGACTTGAATCAAATCCAAATTCATCGCCCCCCTAGCTGGGACCGTTTCTTCGGCCAACGATTGCCGGATAAGGTATTGATTGGTCAACCTATCAGCGAAGCCGACCGCAACTACTTCTTGGCGATTCAATCGGAGATGGAACCAATGACAATTATTCCGTTTTTACCGGTTTCTTTAGAGGAAGAGGAGCACGCTGAATGGAAGTTGGCCAAATGTATCTGAGGTGGATGTGGAACAGTTGAAAACGCAAAACAACAGATAGATCTTACGATATCCAGGGCAGTAGGAATTACATAGATTAGGCCTTGATATGGCCATACATTCGATATGCTTGTTAGTTCTGGTATCTTCGCTCGCGCGCAAGCATCATTCTAAGTGGCTGTTCTGAATAACTTTTGACAACAGCCCACGGTTGACCTACTAATTCTATGGAAGGTCCTCTCGATCTGCACTAACTGTCTCCTCTACGTCGACTGTCGGTCGACTGGCGCAGAAATCGAGTTGCGAATTCATTTACATGGATACATTGCGTCCCCGAAATTCGCAATTTCCGCTGTATCGTTTCATTTGCGTATTGTTTGGCAATGGGATCATACACCACGCGTGTAGTCGGAAATTCTCATTTCGCATGGAAAGAAATTGCGTGCCCCAGCAGTCTCCATCAATTACCGTAGGAAGATATTTATCCGCGGGAAAAACTAGCTCCTCCTGGTATCAGTTGTTATTCGCTAGGTCACACTGCACCGTTGAGTCTTCACCTGGAATTAAATACGGGGTAGATCAAGATGAACATCGTCGCGTCGCATTCTAGAATTTCTGAACGCACCGATAAGAAAATTGAACTCAAGATCGCATCAACTAGAGAAGAGCGTGAAGCTGCTTTTGCTCTTATCTACCAGAACTACCTTCAAGCAGGTCTTTGCGAGCCGAATCCAACCGGTCTACGTATTACACCTTATCAACTGCTGACTACCACGGATATCTTTGTCGCCAAATTACAAGGTGAAGTGATCAGTACACTCAGTCTCGTTCGTGACGGAGAGTATGGATTGCCGATGGAGTTGACATACACTGTCGAAGTTGCAGAGCGTCGTCGAAAAGGATTACGCTTGGCCGAAATTACCTGCCTCGCCGACCGGAGAAGAGGATCAGAACGTTTCTTCAACCAGTTTTGTGAACTCTGCAGACTGCTGGTACAGTATGCTGTTAAGCAGGAAATCGACCAGTTGCTGGTTGCAGTGCATCCACGCCATGCGAAGATTTACTGCCGCTATATGGCATTCACTCAAATCGGCGGGTGTTGTGAATACTCGGTCGTGCGGGGCAGTCCTGCGGTGGCACTATGTCTCGACCTGAAGCAAATCCAGATCAATCGACCTGCCAATTGGGCTAGGTTCTTTGCCCAGAAATTACCCGATGAGGTGTTGATCAGCCAGCCCATAAGCGATGTCGATCGAAGGTATTTCATCAAGCTGCAGACCGAAATGGAAACCATGGAAACAATTCCGTATCTGCCGGCTAGGTCTTACATTTTTTGAGGCGCGAATGAGCACTGGTACTCACATTAACTGAGGCGCTACCCCGCCGCCTGGGCAGCCGATACCGCCCTCTTGGAAACGAAGATTGGAACAATATCACGCCACATCGGCGGGTATCGGGCGATTGTCAAATTCGACCACTTGGCTTAGTAGATCTTCGCGTTCTCGAGATAGCATTGGCTGACGTAGCAAATAGCGACGGTCAAATTGGTTTGAGTAGACTCGATCGAAAAGTCGGTACCCCTCCATATCCAGACGTTTAAAATCGTGGGAACAGGCCACTATTGGATAATCCTGATCCGACTTGTATGGCTTAACCTTGCTGATCGGCTCAAATCCAAGAAAACGTTTATAGAAATGAGAATGTCGTGCATGGATTGCAATAACGAGCTGTTGGATGTCATTGTATCTGGCGTATTGGAACACCAGCCCGACCAATTGTACGAACACATTGAACATCTTGATGTTCGAAAAATAATCCCGTTCCAAAGCGATGCAAGACACTTCGGCGAAATAGACGCCTGTTTCGCGCAATATTTGAAGCTCTTTCGGATAGATTGAATCCATTGGGACACCAAGTCTGTCGTCACTGATCAGTGTCATGGTGTATATGACTGTGCTGTCATGTATAGCGAGGAACAGATCAGTCGTGGGAAGCATGTGCCATTGCGTAACTCGCATCCGAAGTGCATTTTCCTCAATCAATCCATTTGCGACATAGGTATCGTGAATTAGTTGAAACGATTGTTCTCGTTCCTCCTGATTCGATCCAATCTTGTAGGTGATACCATTAATTACATTTGTCTGCCGCCGGTCACGTATGCTGGGGATGACGTACGTATTCATCGTAAGAAAGACATTAGTGCTGGTAGATGTTATGGATATTGGATCGATTTCCGTGCACACCAGTTGCCAAGATTTGCTTTGCGAGCAGAAAGGGATTTATCGCCAAAGTTGATAAGTACTTTGGTGAGGCAGCTAAGAAAAGTAAAAGACAAGGACAAAAACGGTAAGGCTATGCCGATAATAAAGTCTATAAGATACCGGAGAACGAGAGGGTGAGAAATCCATTAACGGCGGAAAAAATGATCATGAAGGAGATCAATAAAGTGGTTTGTAGCAGTTGTGCGAATTTTGGGGAGTGCCCAGATAATTAAAGAACTTTGCATATGTTTGTCTGCCAGATCCGCGAAATAATAACTTGATACGAATTTTGGCAGGCGTGGTACGTCCCTGATCGCGGCGAAGGGCGTGTTTCGCTGAATTACCACGCCCTTCGTCCCTCAGGGCGTGCCACCCAATTGTAGAGGTTATTTTTTCGCGGTGCCCTGGTTCAAAAACAACCAGAAAGAACGGCAAGTCTTTGAATGAATTCAAAGACTAAACCAAAGATACATTCGCCAAATCAATGTTCAATAGTTTCTTTGCGGCGTGTCAATAATTGACAATACTTGCCTGGCGATGCCGCTTGAGATAGATGCCCCCAACACATAGGCCAAGGAAGAGCCAGATGCTTAGACTTACCGGTTCGGGACTATGCATGGATGAACCACCGCCCATGACGAGTTGATCCATGGCATACCCACCTTTACCAGTCATTGGATTCATGGCATCCGTTTCGACGCCCATGATCCAAACATCGCCGAAACCGGTCCATCCAGAGTCCGCGAAATCGGCAACCCAGGATACTGCGGGAGGTGTGTTTTTATCGCCATGAAGGGTTAGACTGCTAGCATTGTACCAACGATTACCGGCAATATTCCTGATGGCATCCGCTGAATAACCCATGCTTTCCCAAATGCCCAACTGAAGGGCATCGGCATGAGCTGCCGACCCATCGTAACCGAAAGTATATGAGGTCTTATCGAGCGCGCCCTGAGAGCCCGTATACAACCAAGCCGCGAATTCGCTTAGGTCGTGTCCAGTCTGATAACTCTGCCGACTGATAGACACAACCTGATAGATCGCACTAAAATTGATGTTCCTTTGTAGTTCCGCGGAAAAAGATTCTAGAGTGCTGCCAGGTGTATTACCGAAGCCAAGCGCGTGGGCTCCATCCATCACCTGGGAATCGTTACCAAGCTTGACTGAACTTCCGACTTCCACTGCTGCTGATGCAATCACGGAAATCCCCAGGGACGCTGATATAATCACAGCTATCATATGCATCCTTCTCATGGAATGTCTCCCTGTTGATTGCCGTACAAAGTGGTATGAACAATGCATGTTGTCACCCATCCTGCCTACCGCAGAATGCATCCTCATTATCCCTATTAATGTCTACATGTCAACTATCATCTCCCTACAAAAAAGAAATTAATGGGATTCATGTATCTGTGAAAATGGCACTGTTATATTTTGTAAACTCTTGCTATATATAGGTTTATGGAATATTGAGCCAAAAAATATTGCCTGGAATGTACCATAAATCCAATCCCAGCCGGTTCGACAAATCGCTTCTTTACCATTGCCGAACGAGACCGAGGCCGGCTAATACGGCAATCAATATCAACCCAAGTGAAGCCGGTTCAGGTATCATCCGCAAATCGAAATCATCGTAAAAAACACGTGCGTTGGATGTTGTACCGTCATCTACCCAGATATTCATTGAACTAAACGTGTCACCATTGCCTCGTTCGTCTTGTTGCCAAGGGATGTCAAAGATCTGGAAGCCATCGTAGAAGATGGCATGTGTCTGGGTGTTCAGATCCACGATCCATTTAAGTTCCACCCAACGGTTCTTGATGATCGATCCACCTACTGTTTCGTTTGGCTCGCAACAGAAGGTTTCTACTTGATTCAACCCGCCATTAAAGAGAATGTGGGTTCCCCAATCAAAGCCAGTTCCATCCGGTTGAATCTGACCTTCCGAAATGACCACGTGAGCGGTGCCATCAAAGTCCACATCGCTTTCGATGAACTGCCAAACCGTGAATGCGACTATACCACCCACAATTGGGTTATTCAAACGCAGGATCATGTCCGAGCCGTATCCACCATCGTCTCCAAGTTGCTGTAACAATGATTGTGATCCACCAGGAGTGTGATTGCGGGCAGTGCTAATCATGGTGGGTTTGCCGCCACCAAAGTCCTGCCACACGGCAGTGC
Organism: Pirellulales bacterium; assembly: GCA_016930815.1. Lineage (GTDB taxonomy): Bacteria > Planctomycetota > Planctomycetia > Pirellulales > Lacipirellulaceae > JAFGFZ01. The sequence goes on from JAFGFZ010000155.1 coordinate 7,174, forward strand.
CATTCATGTTCGGTACAACAAGAGTGTCACTTGGATCGGATAACATGCCCAAGGGATACCCTTCTAGATTGTCCAAGAAGAGGACAGGAGAAGCATTTGCCAGCGATGCGGACGACGCGATCACAAACAGAAGTGTGAGATATTTGGTCCAGCTCATCAGTTCGTTCTCCCAATATCAGAAAGAAGTAGAGTTCCCAAATCCTATGTAAACTCAACATAGCACCTATTCTGGTCTCAATTTCGTCCCATAATCTATCATGCATTTGGGCAGGAATCAAGTATTTTTATGAATTTTCCAGGAACGATTTTGGGATGACCGAAAACACTTTCCGATTTTTTACCCTTGTCCCATATCCCAATGAGGGGGGACAAAGGAGAGTCTTTTTTCGGCCGCTCTTTCATGGATGTACCAAACGAATTCGTACCAGCCCTAATGGGCCTGCTCTTATGGTGGTAGATTAGGGGGCCCTAACAAAACGTCAGGCAGATCGCGATTATAGCCTGTGGCTCGGTCAAGAGACCGGCGAAGACACGGTTTTTGTTAGAGCCTCTAAAACGCCTCATTGTGGATGGATACTTACTATCTCTGATGGGCTTGCTGGGCCGATATAGAATAACGGATAAATGCATCCACAGTGATCTCCTGAATAGATGTATGCCGGTCAATGCGTTGCGCATTTTATTATATAACTATCGTTATTGCGTTTGAGGCGCTGTTTTCTACGGCAAGGACCGTCTTGGCGGAATCTCTCTCCGATGCATGGACTTTGGCCGTTGCCAATAATGCCCAGTTGGCTGCGTCCAAGCTCCAAGAAGAGGCGGCACAATACGACCTCGATGCAACAACTGCCGAACGGATACCGTCTGCGTGGCTCCGCAGCTCCTATACTTTACGAAGTGATTCTCCGAGTTTTAGGATCCTTGATCCAATTCCCGGAGTGGATTCCTTTCGATTCCCATATACACAGCGGGAGGCTGCCGGAGTTGCGGCGCATGTCCGGGTGCCAATCTATACCAGCGGGCGGATCAAGCATTCGATTCTGGGGGCCCAATCACGACTGGCTGCCGAACAGTATGATGCTATGATGGCACGGAACGAGTTGATGCTAGCTGTGGGTGAATCATATCTAGCAGTCCTCCGAGCCCAGCGGGAACTTACCGTCGCCGACCAGAATCTTGCGGCTCTGTCTGCCCACGAGGCCAAGGTAAGGTGTTTCTTTGACCAAAAACGTGTGGCAGGGAACGAGCTCCTGGCAGCGCAGGTTTCCACGGCGTCTGCACAGCAGGGCCGTTTACGCATGCTCTCACAACTTGAGATTGCTCGAGGGAAATACAACCGCCTTCTAGGTCGCCCGCTTGAGACGCCCGTCCAACTCGAAGAAATCATCCTACCGATGATGCAACGGAATCTCGAGGAACTCAAACAGATGGCTCGGCAAGAACGTCCCGATCTCCTGCAGGTCCGAGCCTCCGTCGATGCACAGATGTCTGAGTCGCGACGTATTCAGGCCGCTGGATTGCCTCAGGTCAGCGCGCTGGGAAGCTATGAATTCGAGGAAAACAGGTACAACAGCCCGGAGGGAATTGCCTCAGCGTCGGTTATCGTCGATTGGAATTTTTTCGATCGCCAGCGCAAGAGCCGCGTGGTGGCAGAGATAACACGCGCAGCGAGTTTGAATCGTCTGGTCGAGGACCTGAGTACAAGGATTGAGCTCGAGATATTGACTGCGTGGAACGACCGTCACACGGCGATTGAACGTCTGAAGGTTGCTACGCAGGCACTCGAACATGCGGAGGAAAGCCTTCGTATTGCCCAAGTTCGCTTCATGCGAGGAATGAATGTCAGTTCGGACGTGCTCGACGCTCAGCATCAACGCATCCAGATGGAGAGGGACTATTACAATTCGGCATATGATCAAACGTTGTCCGAGCTGCGATTGCGCTATGCGGCGGGTATCCTTGGGAACGGTCATTGATTCCAGGTAATCCACGGTTGGGCCCGTTCGTGGAATTTATCCAGCCTACCCAGGTTGGCGTCTAACCAGGGTTACGAGCCATTCGCATTGCTTAGGGCTCTCCACCTAGGCAAAGGGATCAATGGCAGATTCAATTCCAGCGGGGCGGCCCAAAAGAGAAAGAAAAAGAATGCCTCAATCGTTGGCAAGTGTGTTCATCCATGCCATTGATAGCGCCGTACATTCCTACGCCTTGCTGCAGAGCAGGGCCGCCTGGGCGGCGGCGAGGCGGGCGACGGGGACGCGGTAGGGGCTGCAGGAGACGTAGTCGAGCCCGACCTCGTGGCAGAACATAATGGACGACGGATCGCCGCCATGTTCGCCGCAGATCCCACACTTGAGGTTCTTTTTCGTCTCGCGACCTTTTCGAACACCCATCTCGACGAGTTGGCCCACACCCGATCTATCCAGCGTCTGGAACGGATCGCGTGGCAGAAGTTCGTGCTTGAGATAATCGGGTAAAAATGTATTGATATCATCACGGCTGAAGCCGAATGTCATCTGGGTCAGGTCATTCGTGCCGAAGCTGAAGAAATCGGCTTCTTGGCCGATCTGATCCGCCGTGAGTGCGGCGCGAGGTATTTCAATCATCGTGCCGACCAGGATGTTGAGCTTGCCAGTGAATTTCTTGGCCTTCTGGACATCCTCAATCGTGGCGCGGACCCGATCACTCAACATTTTCAGTTCGGCCGCGGTGCCAACGAGTGGAATCATGATTTCGGCTTGGGCATCGATCTCCTTCTTTTTGCATGCGATGACTGCCTCGGTGATCGCGGTCACCTGCATATCGAGGATCTCCGGATACGTGACGGCAAGCCGGCATCCACGATGGCCGAGCATGGGATTTGCCTCGTGGAGGGCATCCACACGATCCTTGACGGCTTTCGGGGTGGTCCCCAAACGATCGGCCATTTCTTTCTGGCTCTTCGCGTCTTGGGGCAGGAATTCGTGGAGTGGCGGATCGAGTAGCCGGATGGTGACGGGCAGTCCATGCATCGCCTTAAAAATGCCGATGAAATCTCGCCGCTGGAGGGGCAGCAGTTTCTTCAGGGCGATCCGCCGGTCCTTTTCGTTCGTTGCCAGAATCATTTCTCGCATGGCCATGATTCGGTCACCCTCGAAAAACATATGTTCCGTCCGGGTGAGGCCGATTCCTTGGGCACCGAAGTCGCGGGCGCGCTTCGCATCATCGGGCGAATCGGCATTCGTGCGAATTTTCAAGGTGCGGTATTTATCGGCCCATTTCATGAGTCGCGCAAAATCACCGGAGAGTCTCGGCGGCTGAGTCGCAACTTCGCCGACCATCACCTCGCCGGTGGTGCCGTCGATCGACAGGATATCTTCATGCGTGAAGACTTTCCCTCCGACATGGATATTTCGGCCCTTTTCATCAATCCGGATCTCGCCCGCGCCGGCAACGCAACAGCGGCCCCATCCACGCGCGACGACCGCCGCGTGGCTTGTCATGCCGCCGGTGCTCGTAAGAATCCCGGCTGCCAAGTGCATCCCCTCGATATCTTCAGGGCTCGTTTCTTTACGCACGAGCAACACCTTTTCCCCCGCTCTTGTTCGTACCACGACCTCGTCGGCGGTAAAAGCGAGTTTGCCCGACGCGGCTCCAGGGGACGCTGGCAGGCCACGCGCGATAATTTCGGCGGCATTCTTTGCCACGGTTGCGAAACTGGGCAATAGAAGTTGTGTCAGATCACCGGCCGGAACCCGAGCCACGGCTTCTTTTTCGGTAATGAGCTTCTCTTGGACCATGTCGCAGGCAATCTTGACGGCGGCGGCACCGGTTCGCTTCCCAGTCCTCGTCTGCAACATGTAGAGCGTCCCCTTTTCGATCGTGAATTCAATGTCCTGCATGTCGCGGTAGTGGTTTTCAAGAGTATCCTTGATTTTCAGGAGTTGCTTATAGGCCTCGCGGTTCCATGTGGCCATCTCGGCAGCAGGGAGCGGGGTGCGGATGCCTGAGACAACATCTTCGCCTTGCGCGTTGATCAGGAATTCACCATAAAACTTATTCTGCCCGGTTGCCGGATCTCGGGTGAATCCAACGCCCGAGCCGCAGTCATCTCCCATGTTTCCGAAGACCATCGTCTGGACATTGACGGCTGTTCCCAGGAGGCCAGTAATTCCTTCCACCTGGCGATACTTGACCGCGCGCATTTGCATCCAGCTCTTGAAGACGGCTTCCGCGGCCAATTCCAGTTGTTGCATCGGATCTTGTGGAAACGGTTTGCCATGATGTTTTTGGTAGACCTTTTCATACTCCTTGCAAAGTTCGATCATGCCCTTGAGAGGCACTTCCGTATCCAGCTTCACGCGATACTTTTTCTTGATCTTGCTAAAAGCCTCCTCGAAATGTTCGTGGTCCACACCGACGACGACATCACCATACATATTGATCAATCGGCGGTAGGAATCGTAGACAAACCGTTCCGCGACTTCGCCCTGCTTTCTAGCGATGGCCGCCATGGCAGCGACCGTTTTGGCATTGAGGCCAAGGTTCAAGACGGTGTTCATCATGCCTGGCATGGAAACCGCGGCACCGCTACGGACCGACAACAGCAGGGGCCTTTCCGGATCCCCGAATTTTTTTCCCGTTTCCTTTTCCAACGTGGCGATCTGCTGTTGGACTTCGTCCATCAAACCGGGTGGGAGTTTCCGTCCATGCTTGTAATACAGATCGCAGACTTCGGTGGTAATCGTAAAACCTGGCGGGACCGGGAGACCGATGCTGGTCATTTCGGCTAAATTGGCTCCCTTGCCGCCGAGCAGTGCTTTATCACGCGCACTGCCATCGGTCTTTGTTTTGCCGAAATAGTAGGTCATCTTGGTTGGATTTGGGCTTTTCTTGGCCATTGTTGTCAGGTCCTTCGTCAGGTGAATGGAGTGAACGGGTATTGGGGAGAACCCAGCCCAAGAGCCGGATTGCGTGGTTCATTGGGGAAGAATGGTAAAGATTCCCGCAAAGAGGTAAGACCGATAGCCTATCGGGCCAGGTCCGGGGCGTCAACGGCCCGAGCATTTAGGGCCACCCCTTCGGGGTTTTTTTAAATTGGATATGGAACGGCGACCCAGGGTTGCGCCAATGCTCGCGGGGCTCGCATCGGCTTCACCCTGGGCTAATTATAGGGCCGCCCCGTTGGGGCTTTGGGGAGGGGTGATGATGGACCGATTACCCAGGGTTACGAGACGGTCGGTGCCCTCCCGTCTCTTCACCCTGGGCTGATATAGGGCCGCCCCGGTGGGGCTCTTGGGGGAGGGTGATGATGGACCGATTACCCAGGGTTACGAGACGGTCGGTGCCCTCCCGTCTCTCCACCCTGGGCTGATATAGGGCCGCCCCGGTGGGGCTTTTTTGGGGGGGGTGGTTGATTGTTCTGGGTGGAGTGGACACATTGAAATCCATGCGTAGGGAACCAAACCGATCTGCCATGTTTTGGATCGCCGTTCTTTTTGAGGGCGGTCTGGGCATTCTGGCGATTCTTTTGGCATGGTGGTGCGGTATCCCGTTGGTATCCCGCATGGCGGTCGGTTGGGAACAGGTCCTTTGGGGATTGGCCGCGGCAGGGCCGATGGTGATTGCTTTCTGGATCTTACTCCATCTTCGATATCGTCCATTGAAACGCATCGTACGTTATGTTCGGTGGCTTGTTCGGACATTGTTTCCCACGGGATCGCTGGTCGAAATGGCCTTGATTTCCATCTTGGCCGGCTTGGGAGAAGAGATGCTCTTTCGCGGTGTCCTGCAGCCTCTGGTGGGCCGCTGGACATTCCCCTGGTTCGGAATCCTTGCCGCCAGTCTACTCTTTGGACTAGCCCATTGTGTTTCCCGGCTTTATTTTTTTCTGGCGGCGGTGATTGGCCTGTATTTTGGCATTCTAGCCCATCTTGCTGATTCGGTTTTCATCCCGGCAATGACGCATGCCTGCTATGATTGCGTGGTGCTCTATTATCTGGCATATACCATAAAAAAACGGTCCGGTTCCATGGATTGAACCGGACCGTTTCGTAACATCTTGACCAGGCCGCTTCCGGACAAAAGAAGCTTGGCTGTTGGTAGGCTAAAATCAGTTGGCACACCCGCACGATGGGGCGGGATCACCACAGCTGGCGCCACAGCCAGGATCGCAGCAGCATGGTGCTGGGCAGCAGACCGTCACTGGGACCTGCGTGCAGACAACCTTCCGCACGCAACGCGTGACGGTGTAGGGGACCTGCCGCGGCACACAACGGCAGACCTGGACGGTCTTCGTGTAGTGGACCGGCTTGCAGACCGTGTATGGCACCTGCTTGACGCACTGTTCTGGCACCATTTTGCAGACCTGGTACGTGCAAGTCCGCTCTTCTGGGACCATTTTGCAGACCTTATAGGTGCAGGTCTTGACGCATTGCTCGGGCACCATTTTGCAGACTTTGTATTCGCAAGTCCG